>NZ_JAMPNW010000003.1:0-250725 GCF_028479545.1 Providencia sp. PROV201 | reverse complement strand
CCCCAAGCTATCTTCTCTTGTCGTTTTCTATCTCACCGAATTACTTTTTAGCGCTGAATTGGGGGAGGGTTATTCACGTTAACTATCTTTTATTAGTTTTTATTTGGCTGGCTATTATACCGTAAGCCATTGGTTAAGTAATCGACATTTGAGAAAAGTACGTTCATCATTATTTGACATAAGGCCAAAATCGTTTCAATATTAATCAATGTCCTACCTTTTCGTGATCTTGCGCACGAATTTATTAACACTGTATTTAACTTTCTTGTCATACTCTAGGGATGATAGTTTCCCCCGTTATTATTTAAGGTTCACATCAATAATGAAAAAAAGAACAATAGCACTGATTTTGCTGATGCTTATCTTAATTGCAGCAGCGGCACTTTTTCATTCTCATAACCAATATTTATTGTTGCAGGGGGAAGTGGATGCACCTGAAGTCATCGTCACGTCAAAAGCAAAAGGGCGGGTGATTGAGCGTCATATTGAGCGAGGTGATGACGTAAAACAAGGGCAACTCTTATTAACATTAGAAAGCCCTGAGCTGCAAGCGCAATATGAAGCATCAAAAGCCGCAAGAGACCAAGCAAAAGCACAGCTAGAGCTCTCTATTAATGGTACTCGCGAAGAAACTATTCGTGATCTTCAGGCCACCTTGGCGCAATCCAACTCCCAGTATCAAAATGCATCTCGTGAATATGCACGTTTGAGTAATTTAAAAAACAAAGGGTATGTTTCAGCGAATGAGTTAGATAACGCACGTAAGGCCAAAGAAGTGGCATTTTCGCAAGTACAAGGGGCAAAAGCCCGATTAGAAGAAGGCCAGAATGGTGACCGTATTGAATTACGCCATCAATATGAAGCCGCACTTAATCAGGCAGAACAGAAATTGGCTGAATTGCAAGTACAGGTTGATGATTTGCAAGTTAAAGCCCCTGTAGATGGGGAGGTAGGACCTATCCCAGCAGAAATTGGTGAGCTATTTAATGCCGGAAGTCCTCTAGTTTCATTAATACGTCTACCGCAAGCTTATTTTGTCTATAACTTGCGTGAAGATATTTTAGTTGATGTAAAAAAAGGCGACAAAGTGCAGCTGGATGTACCTGCCTTGGGGAACAAGTTGATTGAAGCTGAGGTTCGCTATATTGCACCGAAAGGTGACTATGCGACAAAACGAGCGACACGTGCAACCGGTGACTTCGATTTAAAAACATTTGAAATTCGCTTATATCCTGTAGAGCCGATTGAAGGGCTAAGGCCTGGCATGAGTGTGTTATGGCACTGGGATAAGTAAAAGGTGTTGCCATGAAATTTAAGTTCGCTTGGCACGGTTTTGAGCACGCCTTTAGCCGTGAAACCCAAATGGCTATTCGTAGCCCTGTTTTTCATTGGTTAAGTTGGCTGTTTCCATTAATGCTGTTTACGTTAGTTAGTGCTAACTTCTCAGAGGGGACATTAATGGATTTGCCCGTTTCTGTGGTGGATAATAACCATAGCCCGGTGTCTCGGCAGATTATTCGTGACCTCGATGCGGGCCCACATGCGGATGTGAAAACCATTGATGACAATCTCAGTACATCATTAAAACGACTTGGTAGTTCAAAAGATTACGCGTTATTGTATATTCCTCATAACTTTGAAGAAGATGTCTTACGGGGTCGTCAGCCTGAACTTCGTATGTATTATAATGCACTCTTTTATGCATCAGGCAGTTATGCCATTCAAGATTTTAGTGGGCTGGTGGCAGAGCTGAATGCGAAGTATCGCCAAGAAATGGCGAAGTCAATGGGAAAGGCATTGCCACCGTTAGCTCAAGTGACACTCTCTTATGACAGCTTATTCAACCCGAGTGGTAGTTATATTTATTATCAACAGTTTGCCGCAACTATTCATATGCTGCAGCTGTTTGTTGTTACCGCAACAATCTATACGATGTCACGGGGTTCCACCTTACAAAGTGTTAAACCGTTTATCATGGCGCTGCTCGGGAAGCTAGCTCCTTACACCTTATTTTTCAGTATATTACTTGCTGTAGAGATTGCGGCATTGGTCACTATCTTTGATGCTAAAGTGGTAGGGAACCCGTTATATATGATTGTATTAGGGTTTTTCTATGTGATAGCAGCACAAAGTATCGGCTTATTACTGTTTAGTTTTACCTCAAGTGCCATCATGGCATATAGCTTGATAGGGATGTTGGTGAGTATCGCTTTGGCCTTTTCGGGTATGGCGGTACCGGAGCTATCAATGATATTGCCTGCGCAAATTATTTCGAATATTGAACCACTTACTCATACATTAAATGCTATGTTTGATATTTTCTTGCGGGAGATTTCCTTTTCTCGCATCGTTCAAGTGTGTCTATTCTTATTGATTTATCCCTTTGTGATTGGCTTTTTAATCCGTAAGCGATTAATAAAACGGTTAGAAAACCAAGGGGGGGCTGTCTGATGTCCATCTATTTTGCAACCTTTCGTAAAGTGTTGCTGGGGATGCTGGAAAAACCGATGTGGTTGTTATTGTTGGTTTCTCTGTGTGTTATGAGCTTAGTTTATGCAAAGCCTGTTCTTTGGGATTTACCTGTTGCCGTGATTGATATGGACCACAGCACGGCAAGCCGTGAGCTAATTCGTGATCTCGATGCAACACCAAAAGTGCAATTGCAGAGTTATGACAACCTTGCTCAAGCGCGGCAGGATATGATTGCGAGAAAGCTATTTGCGATAATTATTATTCCAACGGATTTTCAACAACACTTACTGAGCGGTAAAAATATCACTGTGCCAGTGTATGGTGATGGAACCAACCGGCTAGCGAGTGGGCAAATTCAGCAAGAGTTATCAAAAGCCTATCAAACACTGCTCAATGCCTATAACACCCAGTTACTCACTAAAGCAGGCTATAGCCAAGAGCAAGCCAAAGTGATTATTACCCCTATTCGCAGTGAAACTGAGCCATTGTATAACCCAGGGATCAGCTTTGCAGCGATCGTGTTTCCTGGCCTTTTGGTGATGTTATTGCAGCACTCCCTGCTGATTGCCTGTGTGCGAGTTAGTATCGCGGTGCGTTCTACACCTAAAGGAAAACCGCCATTAGCCGTTTATTTAGGGGCGTTATCTGCTTTAATTCCGATTTGGTTATTTTTATCTACCGTATTTTTTGCCCTTTGGCCGTGGGTATTGGGGTATCGGCAAGAAGCGCCACTGTACGTGATTTGGATGTTCACGTTTCCATTCCTATTGGCTGTTCTGGGGCTTGGCAAGTTAGTGACAGAATGTTTGCGCAGCGTTGAAATGATTTATTTAACTTTGGCATTCATTACGACCCCAGTGTTTTACATGTCAGGAACGATTTGGCCACTGCAAGCGATGCCTGATTGGGTACGTATGATTGCTTCAGCATTGCCATCAACATGGGCCACGAATGCCATGGCAGGTCTTAATCAAATGGGACTACCGTTTAGCGATGTCCTGATGGATATCGTGATGATGCTGATTTTAGGGGTTATTTATACGGTCATTGGGGTATTCATCGGTATGCTCCGAGATGGCGAACTACGTCATATTAGCCATATGTTTAACCGTTGGCGCAGGCATCGGCATTAATATTTAATCGTGTTTATTGTCTATTAGAAAAGGCGGCCTAAAGAAATAATGACTAATTAATCGACAAATGCTAAACTCAACCACAATGTAGTCACAATGTAGCTACGTTTGATATGTGTGGGGGGATGATATGTCAACACTATTGAAAACAACAGATGTTCGTAGTCGAATTGATGAACAATTAAAAGCGGAAGCCACGAGTGTATTACAAGATTGTGGTTTGACTATTAGCGCAGCTATTCGTTTGTTTTTAGAGCAAGTAGTTCAAGAGCAAAGAGTTCCCTTTGAAATCAAACGTAAGCAACCTTCGCTGAAAACTACACTAGCGTTGAAAGAAGCTAAAGCTATTGAGCAGCACTACGATTCAATTAACGAAATGATGGTGGAGTTAAGCAAAGTTGACTCAGAAGCCAAGTAATAAGCGAGCTAAGCAACCAAGGCAGGTTGCTTATACACCAACGTTTAAGAAGTCATGGGAACGATATAACCGAGCGGGCCGTAGGGATATGAATGCGGCTGTTCTCGTTATGGAAATACTGTTTTCTCAAAAAATAATACCAAAAGAATATCTTGACCATGAATTAGAAGGTCATGAATGGCAAGGAGCTAGGGAGCTTCATATTGGTGGTGATTTCTTACTGGTTTATCGCTTGTCAGATAAAGGTAATTTAATCACTTTCGTTGATATTGGTTCGCACAGTGAATTATTTGGTTAAGGTAATGAGCTATAGTTCGAGCTCATTACCTATTGTATATCAAGGCACTAGCAACAACCCTGCAATTTGCCGCCAATAGCCATTGCAGTTTTGATTGGCTATATTTAGCGGAATATCCCCACTTTCATTGGCTTTAAACTGCTTGATTATCTCAAGGGATCCAATACCTTCAGGGGAAATGCGCACAATATCCACAAGCTCATGCATTGAATGCAGGTCATTACCGAGGTTATAGCAAGCGCCACTGAGCGTTTGAATGCCATTCAACGTAAACACTTGCTGTTGCTCCTGGGAGAGCACTTTGCGCCCTTGGGGGTAATTAATACAACAAGTTTCACACTCGTCTTTTTGCTTATTTTCAGAGCGTGCAGTAAAACAGCGCGCGGAATAGGCAAGTGGCAAGTGCCCATAGCTCATGACCTCAACATCAAATTTGCCACGAATGCCGATATCATCGCACTGGTTAAGTAAATTGACTAACCAATCTCGAGAAAGCTCTACAGGCATACACCAGCGCACCATGCCTTGGCGTAAGAGAATATTTAAGGTTTGCGCGTTGTAGCAATTCAAACCGTGGCCCGCGACAAAAGGCAGGTTTCTTTCGGCTAACATGTTGATCACACCAAAATCATGGGCTTCAACGAGAAACTCACCATTATCAACTAACTTGCTGATCTCTTTAAGTTCTGAAGGTGCTTGAAGGAGAGCAAGGGTGCTCAGGACAATTTGTTTGCCACTTTTAGCGAGCTGCTGGGCGAGTTCTATCCAGTCATTGGGCTTCATTTCTCGACGCTTACTGCACACCGTCTCACCGAGATAAATAATATCGGCATCACTTTGCATGGCGTGTTGATAAAAATCTTCCAGCGTCTGTTTTGGCCAATAATAAAGAACAGATCCTAACGAGTACTGCATGATATTTACCTTTTAAATTACTGCCATTTACGGTGATAGGCGCCTAATGTAGTTTGGCTTCCTTCAGAAAGCCCACCTAATGCTTTTAGCCATTTCGGGTCGGTGACAAAGTGATTAGGGTTGGATTTGTAGCGGTCGATGGCTTGTCGCCAAATACGGGTCACTTCCGTTACGTAAGCGGGGCTACGCTGGCGGCCTTCAATTTTGACAGAAGCAATTTTCGCTGCCATCAACTCAGGTAATAATTCAATAGTATTGAGGCTGGTGGGCTCTTCCAGGACATGGTATTTCTGTTCATCGACAAGATAACGTCCTTTACATAGCGTTGGATAGCCTGCATTTTCATCTTTTTGGTAACGGTCTATCAACACATTATTTAAGCGAGATTCCATTCCTTCTTCTGTTTGTTGCCAGCGAACAAAACGTGCTGGGGAACATGCACCTACGGTATTTGGTGACTCACCAGTAAGATAAGAAGAAAGGTAGCAACGTCCTTCTGCCATAATGCACAGGCTACCAAAGGCGAATACCTCAAGTGGTACAGGGCTATTTCTAGCCAGTTGTTTGACTTGATGAATAGATAAAACGCGAGGAAGTACGACGCGATGCACATCGAAATTGCGTTGATAAAAGCGAATGGCTTCTGTATTGGTGGCAGAGGCTTGAACTGAAACATGTCTTTCAATATGCGGGTATTTATTTGCAGCGTACTCTAACATTGCGATATCGGCTAAGATCAACGCATCGGCACCGAGATCTGCTGCAAGATCGACGGAGTTTTGCCAACGTTCGTAACCATTAGGATGCGCAAACGTATTAATCGCAATATGTAATTTACGTTTACGGTTATGAATATAGCGCTCTGCTTCGTGCAGTTTTTTTTCCGTAAAATTAAGCCCTGCGAAATGGCGCGCATTGGTATCATTCTTTAATCCAATATAAACGGCATCAGCACCGTTATCGACAGCCGCTTTTAAAGCGGGCAAATTCCCTGCGGGGCAGAGTAATTCCATTGTCCTATCCCTGTATAAAATTTAACAGCTGACATTCTAGTCAACAGAACTGTTATAGATTTTGATTTAGAGCAGAGAAATTGTTAATGGATATCAGTATTCGTTAATTAAGGTCGTTAAGGAAATAAGGAGGCTGGTGGGTAATAAAGAGACTTCACCAAATGTCAGAGAATAAGTTTTATAAATATGGAATGTGAATTATTTTTGACTGATTTTTGAATGTTTATTGGAGAAAATAGGTAATTAGAGATAGTTTTTATCAAAGGAATGTGAGAAATAAATATTGGCTGGATGGGCAAAAGTTGATATAGGATCAAACCAATAATATCATTTTTTGGCAAGATAACTCATCATGAGTCAAATGTTAGGTTAATGACTTCAAAAAATGGAGTTATTAGCGTTGAAAATTTAACCATCTAAATATGCAATATGTTACCCTAAATAATTCGAGCTGCTACTGTTGTTAAGTAGTTACACGAAAACGGGCAGACAATTACTACGGGAGTCAGTACTGTGTTAAGTAAAATTCGTTCTCAACTCATCACAAAAGGCCCTTCATTTTTAAAACTGCCTTTGAAAGTGACCCCATTCGCACTGCAGCGTCAGGTCCTTGAACAGTTGTTAAGCTGGCAATTTCGTGAGTCAGTGAAGGAAGGGGAGCTGGATTTTCTTGAAGACAAATGGCTAAAAGTTGAGGTTCGTGACTTAGCGTTAGTCTGGTTTATCAGTTTGCAGGGTGGCCAACTCTCCGTAAAACAGCATGCAGAAGCGGATGTTAGCGTGAGTGGTAATGCGAATGATCTGGTACTGATTGCTGCACGTAAAGAAGACCCTGACACACTCTTTTTCCAGCGTAGGCTGGTGATTGAAGGGGATACCGAACTCGGCCTCTATGTGAAGAATTTAATGGATGCTTTCGAGCTTGAAAACATGCCAGCTCCACTGCGTTTTGCTTTGCTACAATTGGCCGATGTGATTAAAACCGTGCATGAAAGCGAGGACGCAGAGCATAAATCGCCTGTGTTAACATCATGCTAATCCGAGTTGAAATCCCTGTCGACGCAATGGGTATTGATAAATTATTGCGAGAAACCTTTCCAACTGAAGCGGAAGCTAACCTTGTTCAACATTTACGTGAAGATGGTTTGCTAACGCTCGGTGTTGTGGCAACAAATGATGATGGTGAAGTGATCGGCTATGTTGGCTTCACGCCAGTGGACGTTAATGAGGAAGACGTACAATGGGTAGGTCTTGCACCATTAGCGGTAAATAAAGCGCATCAAGGCCAAAGAATTGCAGAAAAACTGGTCTATGAAGGGTTAGATAGCCTCAATGAGTTTGGTTACGGTGCGGTCGTTGTACTGGGCGATGAACGCTACTATTCACGTTTCGGTTTTGAACCAGCTGCAACCCACGGTATAAGTTGCCAATGGCCTGAACAACAAGCCCACTTTTTGGTTTGTGGCTTAGAAAATGGCGAAATTGGGGAACATCAAGGTTTAGTGACTTACCCTTCACACTTCAATAACTTATAGTTAGCTAAGTAGTTAACTAGGTCATCAGGCTGGTCAATAACCAGCCTTTCTTTTGTCTTTTTATTCAGTTGCTTAACTTGATATTCTATTTTTGATGCGGCTGAGCGAGAACCAATAAAACAAGAAAATACCAGTTCTAGTGGCATTTTTCCTTTCAATGCTTTTGCCCCTGTTCCTGCCTTATGTTGCTCAAAACGACGTTGTACATCGGTGGTGATACCACAATACAAAGCGTTATTTTTCTCTCTTACTAAGTAAAGATACCAATCACTTTGTTTTAATTGTTTTTTTTCTAGAGTTTTTTTTATCATTCTGTGCTGATTTATAAGAAGAAAATATAAGGTTACAACGAATATATTCGTTAAGTAAGATATTTATAACATATTAAAATTTAAATAAAAAATGATATGAAACTGTCACAAATTTGTAACCTCAACCTAAGTTGGTATTCAAAATATTTGAATAACTATAGCAAAATTAGCTAATTCTCTTTTCAAAATAAAGCGCATAATATGATCCATATCACAGAGGGACAGTAAAAATCCCAACTAAAAATCAAGTTTACAAGAAGGAATGTACAATGAAAAAATCAACATTATTTGCTGCTGCTTTAGCTTTAGGTGCTGTTTCATTTGGTTCAATGGCCGCTGAAGAAGTTCAACATACTAGTCAACCTGCAACAGGTTATGTATCAGTAACTGGTGCGGTAAGTGTTAATGACCTGACCGCACAATTGGCCAAAAAAGCTGATGAAGCTGGTGCGACTTCATTCCGTGTGATTTCAGCTGGCGGTGAGAATAGCATGAGTGGTACTGCGGCTATCTACAAATAAATTTATTCGTCATATTTACTCGTCATACTTCGAGCCGTAGCGTTGTTGGCCGCGTTCATTCGCACTAGTCACATACTTATGTATGCTCCTAGCGTCTCGTTCACTTGCCGCCTAGCTACAACTCGAATTATTTAGAATAAATACTCGAATTTAGTTGGCGTATAAGTCTAAAAACATTTAGGTTAATATTTCAGCTAGTTAGAGTATAGTAATAGCGAATTTTATGCCTACGTTCAGAACAGTTTAAGCAAGCTTAAGGGGAATACCCTGAAAGCTTGTTCTGAACGGGTTTATATGGAAACCGCTATGACGCCTGAACAAACGTTAAAACACATCCAACGCTATATTGCCCGCCAACACGTTTTTTCCCTTTTTGCTCACCATAACAATGATATCTGGCCTGCCAGTTGTTACTATGCATTTGATGCGAAAAAGATGTGCCTGATTTTAATGACAGATCCAAATTCAAAACATGGGCAATTGATGGTGGCTAACCCACAGGTTGCTGGCACAATATCGGCACAGACCAAAGCTGTGAATGCAATACAAGGTATTCAATTTACAGGTGAAATTAAAATATTAGAAAGTGAGGAAGCACAGCTCTCTCGCGGTTTCTACTGCCGTCGTTTCCCTGTGGCAATAGCAGCGAAACTGCCTGTTTGGCAGCTTCACTTGCAGAATGTCAAAATGGTAGATAATAAATTAGGTTTTGGTACCAAACTATATTGGGAACGGCAAATTTAACGCAGTCTGTGGATCACCTGATTCGAGCTACCGCGCCAAATTAAGCGCGGGTCATGTAAATCTTGCTCGAATTTGCCGTCAATCACGGTATTGACAAAACTCACCACTTTTTGCTGTTCAAGCGTGAAATCACCCAATGTGTATCCTGTCCATAACCAGATGTCCTTATCTGGGCAAACTGCTTTTACGCGCTTTACCAACTTGAGCACCGCAGGTAAATTGGCTGGGTGCAGCGGGTCTCCGCCTGAAAGGGAAAGCCCTTGCCGATGGATTCGCGTGTCCTGCAAATCTTGGATAATTTGGTCTTCCATTTCTTGGGTGAATGGTATGCCTGAATCCACTCGCCATGTACTTTGGTTGTAGCAACCACGGCATTGATGAACACAGCCTGCGACAAACAGCGTACAGCGAGTTCCTGGGCCATTGACCACATCAACAGGATAATATTGGTGATAATTCATAGCATTAACCTATTTGGCCGTTACCTAAGTGCTTGATACGACGCTTCACTTCTTCCTGTTTGCCTGCATTGAATGGTCTGGCATCTGGGCTACCTAAATAACCGCAAACTCGACGAATGACAGAAACTCTATTTGTGTCATGATTGCCGCAAGCAGGGCAGGTAAAGCCTTTGCTAGTACAAGAAAATTCACCCGAGAAACCGCATTCATAACACTCGTCAATTGGAGTGTTAGTCCCATAATAAGGCACATGTTGATAACTGTAGTCCCACACGTCCTCTAAGGCTCTAACGTTATGTTGTAAGTTAGGATATTCGCCGTAACAGATAAACCCACCATTCGCGATAGCTGGATAAGAGGCTTCAAAATCAATTTTATCGTAAGGATTGACTTGTTTTTCAACATCTAAATGGAAGCTGTTGGTGTAGTAACCTTTGTCGGTAACACCTTGTATCACCCCAAATTCAGCGGTATCGATACGGCAAAAACGGTCACACAAGTTTTCACTTGGTGTGCTGTATAAGCTGAAACCGTAGCCTGTTTGGGCTTTCCACTCATCAGTGGCTTGGCGTAAGCGGCTGACAATCTCGACCGCTTTTTTACGTAATTTTTCATCATCATAGACATGAGTCTGTGTGCCAAAAAGCGCATTGATGGTTTCATGCAACCCAATGTAACCTAAGGAAATAGACGCACGTCCGTTTTTAAAGATCTCAGCAACGTTATCGTCAGCTTTTAACCGAACACCGCAGGCGCCTTCCATATACAAAATTGGCGCGACGCGCGCTTTTACGGTTTCTAAACGGGCAATGCGGGTCATTAAGGCTTTTTTGGCAATTGCTAGACGTTCATCCAGTAATGCCCAAAATGCATCTTCATTACCTTGCGCTTCGATAGCAATGCGAGGCAAGTTTAGGCTGATAACGCCTAAATTGTTGCGCCCATCATGAATTTGTTGCCCATTTTCTTCATAGACGCCAAGGAAGCTGCGGCAACCCATAGGTGTTTTAAATGACCCAGTCACATCAACAACGCGATCGTAGTTAAGAATATCAGGGTACATGCGCTTACTCGCACACTCTAAAGCGAGTTGTTTGATGTCGTAATTAGGGTCACCTAATTTGTGGTTTAGGCCATCATTTATTGCAAATACGAGTTTCGGGAAAACGGCTGTTTTGCGGTTTTTGCCAAGGCCGGCAATGCGATTTTTCAGAATTGATTGCTGAATGAGCCTCGCTTCTTTAGACGTTCCAAGGCCAAAACCGAAGGTCACAAAAGGGGTTTGGCCATTTGCGGTGTGAAGTGTATTGACTTCATACTCTAAGGATTGAAAAGCATCATAACACTCTTTATCTGTACGGTTGTGTGCATAACCTTCCGCATCTGCAATTCCCCACTCTTTGGCGACTTTTAGGTGCTTTTCATAGCTGATTGCGACATATGGTGCTAAAATTTCGTCAATACGGTTAATTGTCGTACCGCCATATATATGGCTAGCAACTTGGGCGATAATTTGTGCTGTGACGGCAGTGGCCGTTGAAATAGACTTTGGTGGCTCTATTTCTGCATTTCCCATTTTAAAGCCATTCGTTAACATACCTTCAAGGTCAATTAACATACAGTTAAACATCGGGAAAAAAGGTGCATAGTCGAGGTCATGATAGTGAATTTCGCCTCGTTCGTGTGCAATAACGACATCTCTCGGCAAAATATGTTGTTTTGCATAGTGTTTAGCGACAATACCCGCGAGTAAATCGCGCTGTGTCGGGATCACTTTACTGTCTTTATTGGCATTTTCATTGAGTAAAGAGACGTTACTTTGTTCGATTAACCCACGAATGTCATGCGTCAATTGGCTGCGTTTTTCACGTTCGCTGTCTCTATCGTGGCGATATTCAATGTAAGCACGGGCTAAGTCTTTATAAGGCCCGGCCATCAGCTGGTTTTCAACTGCATCTTGAATGTCAGCGATATCCACTCGGTCACGGCTGCAAAGTTGCTCTGTAACAGCAGAAGCAACCTGAAGACAATAATCGTCATCCTTAACATTCACAGCAGCCGCTGCACGTTTAACGGCTTCTTGAATTCGTGGAAGGTCAAAACCGACCTGACAACCATCTCTTTTTATAACAACCGTTCCCACGGGCATTCTCCTTGTTAAGTTATCCACAATGCGACTTCAGCTATTCGCCATGTTTATCACGGGTACTAATCTGTGGATAAAATGTGAATAAATACTATATGTTGTGCCATCTTGTGTAATTAAAGCACAATATATGGGGTTTTGCTTTTTTTTAGATCACCACTATTTGATTTAAAACAAGGAAAAAAATAATTTGTATGAATATCAAAAGCGCAGAGGAAATAAATCTTTTCAGTTGCTAGTATTCATATCAGTGATCTAAATAAAAAAGAGATGTGATTTTCTTTATTCGCAAAGCATGAAAATGACTACTGTGACGGGGAATTTATTCTGTATCGGGGGTAGACAGTAATGAAAGACACCCCACTCAAAGGATGGGGTGTTTGGCTCGAATTAATCGTTATTTACGTACTGCGATTGCTTCGATTTCAATTTTCACGTCTTTTGGCAGGCGAGCAACTTCAACGCAAGAACGAGCTGGGAACGGTGCATTATGCTGTTTGAAAAATTCTTCGTAGGTTGCATTCACGGTCGCAAAGTCATTTAAATCTTTTACAAATACCGTTGTTTTCACGATATTAGCCGCACTTAAGCCAGCTTTTTCTAAAATTGCTTTTACGTTAGCCAGTGATTAGCGAGTTTGTGCTGCGATATCTTCAGGCACTTCACCGGTTTTAGGATCAACAGGGATTTGCCCTGATGTGATAACCATACTACCCAAATCTACGCCTTGAACGTAAGGACCGATCGCTGCTGGTGCGTTTTCTGTATTGATTTCGTATGACATAACTACTCCGTTTCATCACGTAAAGAGAAAATACTCGTCATATGGCAAGCCACAGCGGTTTCTGTAGTTTGGTATGATGTTGAGTATAACTTTATGGGGTGTTAGGCACTATTATAAACATGGATTGCACCTAGACAACACCGCAGTCTACGCAAAAATAACTTACTGGTTATTGATCACAGCGTCTCTATCGAACTCTTTTTCACAGAATTTACACGTGAGTGCGACTTCTTTGCCGATTTTTTTCACACGGAAACTGCTTGATACGGGCTCATTATGGCTAATACAGTTGCTATTTGGGCAAATTAACACGTTGTCGATATAGTGAGGCAGTGTGAGCTCAAGCTTTTCTACCACTTGGTAATCTTCAATACGATTAACGGTGGCTTCAGGGGCATACATAGCTAATTGGTTAGCTTGCTCTGGGGTTAAAAAGGTATTTTCGATTTTGATAATGTCTTTTTTGCCTAGATTACTTGATGGCAAATTTAAACCAATCGTGATGCGTTCGTCTGTTTTTGTTAGCTTAAACAATTTTAGTAATTTGAAACCAATTTGAGCAGGAATGTGGTCAATAACGGTACCGTGGCTGATTGCTTCAACTTGTAATTTATGGTCGTGTGTCATGGTAATTTCCTCCTCAGATAGCCAATTCTTTATTTAAAACCAGAGATAACAATGCCTGCCTTGCATAAATCCCATTTCCTGCTTGCTGGAAATAGTAAGCATACGGTGTGTTATCCACATCTACCGCGATTTCATCAACTCGAGGCAGTGGGTGTAAGACTTTTAAATTCGGTTTTGCACAATGGAGATCAGCGGCACTTAAAATAAATTGCGCTTTAACATTCGCGTATTCAGAAGGGTCGAGGCGCTCTTTTTGTACGCGGGTCATATACAGAATGTCGAGTTCTGGCATCACTTCATCAATATTATTATGTAGGCTGTAGGTTGCGCCTTTTTCTTCTAAGATGTGCAGAATATGGTTTGGCATTGAAAGCGCTTCAGGAGCAATAAAGTAGAAGTGATTACCTTCAAATTTAGACAGTGCTTGGGTTAAGGAATGCACAGTTCGGCCATATTTTAGGTCACCGACCATGGCAATTTGCAGGTTTTCTAAACGGCCTTGAGTTTCTTGGATAGTAAACAAGTCGAGTAACGTTTGTGTTGGATGTTGGTTTGATCCATCGCCTGCATTAATGACAGGGATTTGGCCTGCAAACTGGCTAGCAAGGCGCGCGGCACCTTCTTGGGGGTGGCGCATGACAATTGCATCCACGTATTGGCTGATGACAGAGATGGTATCTGCCAGAGTTTCGCCTTTCTTGCCGAGTGAAGTGTTGGTGCTATCAGAGAAACCAACAACAGAAGCACCTAAACGGTGGATTGCCGTTTCGAATGACAAACGTGTACGTGTAGAGGCTTCAAAGAAACAACTTGCGATGACTTTATGTTTTAAAAACTCAGGTTGTGGCTGTTTTTTTAATGAAGCAGCGACGTTAAGTACCAACTCAAGGTCTGAACGGTCTAAATCATTAATCGAGATGATATCGCGGTGGTATAAAGGGTTCGGCATTGTTGTTCTCCTGTGTCAGCAAGACATATTAGGTCTATAGGCCAAAAAAAAGCCCCTCATTGAGGGGCTTTTTTATAAATAAGAAGGGGAAAAACAGGCTGTCCAGACCGCCAGAAGGCAGTGCAGTGGAGGTGTTCTCTGTAAGAAATAGAGCAGCAGCGTTCATAGTTTCTCCCGGCAAATTGTGGCGTATTATACGCATCTCATTCCATGACGCAAGCGTTTGCATAAAGAAAAATACATTTTTTTTATTTTTGCATTTACGTTTCTATTGTGTACAAAAACTAGACGATGAGATAAAAGTGGAAAAATCAACAAGATGACGGAAAATTGAGCGATAGTAGAAACCAGCCAGTATCTATGGGTAATCTACCGCTAAGTTTCCAGCAATATTAAACGAGTGTTCGCCATAATCTCCAATCCCATTTGGCGCAACTCTGACTAAGACTGCATCGACATAGTAATTTTTTTGATTCTGAGTCATGGTAATGGCAACGCTTTCATTAGGGAAAATAGGCTCCCCTTGCCAGCTTAATTTAACGCCGAATGCATTACTGGAAGTTTGGAATAAATTACTCGAATAAGGCGTTGATGGAGTATTAAAGGATAATTGTGCTTTGGCGTTCATATTGCAATCAATATTGAGCTCAATTTTATGCGGTGCGATTTCTTGACCTATATTTCCATTTTTCCCAACGGACAATGCACGGTAGCTCGATATTGTGTTACTCGACATTTGACATATTGCGGTTGTTGCTGAAAAGGAGCCACTAATATGAATAGGCATATTTTGTGTCGCCGCTTGAGAAATAGAAACCGTGCCGAATAATAATACGAAGGGTAATAATGCTTTTAAAGGGGGGACATAATTCATAGTATTTCTCAAATGATAAATCATGCTTTATCTATTTTTATATTATTAAACCATTATTGTGTGGCTGAGGAATAATCTTGCTCAGCCACGAATATCTTTTTTCTATCTGTTACTGGTAAGTAATCGCTAAGTTACCAGTAATATCAAAAGTGTGATTACCAAAGTCATTAGGGCCATTTGCGGATAAACGAGCAACACTGGTATAGAAGTAAATAGTATTTCCGCCTTTAACTACTTTAATATCATCAGATTGACCAGGTTTAATTTCGGTGCTGTTATATTTTAATTTCACACCAAATGCATCACTTGAGGTTTTAAATGCTTCAGGTGAATTTGGCGCATTGTTGGCGACGAAAGTGAGTTTCGCATCTGCAGGGAATTCGCATGAAAAACTTAAATAACCCGAGTTACGGTATGCGGTTTCATCACCCACTTTTTCTAATGTATTGATAGCACCAAAATTTGTTGTATTTTCAAGCTTGGCATCATTACAAGGCTGGGTCACGTTTGAGAACGTCCCTTTGATATTGATTGGCATATTTTGAACGGCGGATAGAGCAGGTAAAGACACACACAGTAAGAGTGCTAAACCACTTTTTTTTAGCAAATGCATAATAAAAATCCTTTTATTGATTTTGAGAAGTTTTATATTCTAATAAATATATTAATTCTATTAAATAGATGGAGGTTAAATAACTATTTAATCTTGCTTTTGAATTTCAATTTGATTTAAAACTCTTTTTTTAAACCGTGGCGGTTTATCATATTTAAGTGTTTGGGGGTAAATACGTAGCTAATATATTTTATTTAATAGTTATATATTTTAATAGCTATGTTTTTTTACTTAAGTAATCTGCGTGTTTTTTTATGATTGGTTTCTAATTTAATTTTAAGAATATAGTTTGTTAGTTTTAAATTAAATAATAGTGTTGATGTGAGAGTGTTATCGTTAATAAAATTTAGAGTTATGAGAAAATAGATAAAAACCCATGATGGGTTTTTATCTGGCTTGGTATTTATTTTTGCCCTAATTTTATTGCTATTTTTTCGAGTTTAAACATTAGGAATAATGTTACTGAAACTAACACAATCGTCAGTGCCGAACCATCTGCAATATTGCCTCTATCAGTCAAACTGAAAATAGATACGGGTAAAGTGGCCCAACCGGGGGGATATAACATCATTGTGGCACCAAGTTCCCCTAAGGACAGTGATAGGCTTAATGCTAATGCTGAAATCATCCATGGCATCAATAGTGGTAAGGTCACATGGCAGAGGCGATACCAAGGGGAAGCGCCTAAGCTAAAAGCAACATTTTCAATATCGGGAGAAATACGCGCTAAGCCAGTGGAAACATTGCTAAACGTAAAGGCAGAAATCAACACGAAATGGGCACTAAATACAATCCAAAAGGTACCGTTCATCTGTAAATAGCCTTGGCTGAATGCCACAAGGATCCCAAGCCCGATAGAAACAGAAGGAATGGCGCTGGGGAGATAAAATGCGATACTCAGCCACTTTTGTATTTTCCCGCTGTGTCTTCTTAATGCTAACGCAGCCCAAAGCCCACAAAACAACGCAAATAGACTGGCGCTAAAACCAACCACTAGGCTCGATAATATGGCATCCCAAGCAGGCCCACTAAACGCCTTCACAAAATGTTCAAAAGTAAACCCTGAAGGCAAAATACCATTCCATTGTCGGCTGAAACTCGACATTAAAATCATCACTAAAGGCAGTAAAAATAATAAACCAAATAAGCTGATAGCAATGATAGTAGCTGTGGCTCGCCCTTTTTTAGACCAAATCAACATAATTAATTCCTTACCCCAAGGCGAGTGGTCGCTATTCTGTATAGGAAAAATAACCCGAGTGAAAGCAGGATGTTAATTAAGGCAATCATGCATGCCACCGCATAATCTGACTCTAATATCGCTTTACTGTAGACCATCATCGGCAAGGTATTGACGCCTTTCGCCCCGATAAATAGCACGATGCCAAACTCATTGGTGGTTAACAGTAGGCACAGGCTGCCACCGGCTAGTAGAGCGGGAAGTGCCGCAGGGAAAATGACTTTCGCGATAACCCGTGCAGGATGCGCGCCTAGAATACTTGCAGCTTCTAGCTGGCTCTTGTCTATTTGGCGCAGTGCCGCCATGAGAGGACGCATGACCAAAGGGGTAAAAACGGTAATTTCTGCTAGGATCACGCCATGAATTGAATAAAGGAACTCAACGGGTGGCAACTCGAAATCAAACAATGCCATCAAAGTACCATTGAGTAGCCCAGCAGAACCATAAATAAAGGTGAAAGCGAGGGTGATCAAAAAAGTCGGTAGAGCAATAAAAGTATCAATCACTTGAGTAATAAAACGGCTTCCAGGGAAAGGAACAAACACCAAGATCAGCGATAAAACACTCCCTATCACAAGGCAGCCTAACGTGGCCAAAATGGCGATATAGAGCGTATTCCATAACCCATTAATAAAGCGTTTTGACTCAATCAGTTGCCAGAATGCGTCCAGTCCCCATTTTCCCGCCTCATTTTGCAGTGCTTGCTGTGCTATCAACAATAAGGGATAAAAAAACAGCGTAATTAACACCAATAATGGGGGCAATATCCAATAAATGGGCTTTATCGTTATTGATGAACCTTTTGGCACGCTAATATGTGACATGTTATTCCTCAATTAAAACGGTATCCGCAGGTGAAAACCATAAAGTGAGTTTATTGCCTACTGCAGGTGGTGAGGCCAAATGGGTAACGGCAACACTCACGGTTTCCCCGGCAACATCACAAATTAAATGGGTTAAATCCCCCTGCCAGCGAATAGACGTTAATGTGGCTTGTAGCTGATTAGTGGTATTGGTATTTGGCAATAGAGTGAGGTGTTGCGGGCGGATGCACACCCATTTGTGTGTACCCGCTCTCATACCTAATGTATGGGCTTCCAGCAATGTTCCACCACAACTGACATTCACTTTCCCGGGGCTTGTTGAAAAACCAAGCGCGGTAGCGGCTAGAATATTGGCTCGGCCTAAAAACTCAGCCGCAAAGCGGTTGGGCGGGCGGTGATATAAGGCATTTTTCTCACCATGTGCGACTAAATAGCCCTCTTTCATGATGCCAATCTTATCACCAAGTGCGAGTGCTTCAGTTTGGTCATGAGTGACATAAAGGATGGTCAATTCAGGCAGTTCGCGGTGTAAACGGGCGATTTCTTCGACCATATTATGACGAATTTGCGCATCTAGTGCGGAAAGCGGCTCGTCGAGTAACAAAACTCTCGGCCTTACGGCAATCGCTCTAGCAATCGCAACACGCTGTTGCTGCCCCCCAGAAAGTTGATGTGGATAGCGAGTTGCGTAATCCGTCATTCCAACAATTTTAAGGGCTTCAACGACTCGTTCATTAATCAGTGCTTTGGGTTGTTTTTGTGCTCGCAAGCCAAATGCGACATTCTCTTCCACTTTCATATGGGGAAAGAGTGCGTAGTTTTGCACGACCATACCAAGCCCGCGTTGGTACGGGGGAAGGTGGGTGATATCCGTATCACCGAGTAAAATGCGCCCACTATCAGGTTGTGCAAACCCTGCAATAGCACGCAGTACCGTGGTTTTCCCTGAACCTGATGGGCCAATCAACACCAATATTTCCCCGGGTTCGATGGTTAAGTCTAGGGGCTTAAGCACGACATTATTATGATAGGAGACACGCAAAGACTCTAATGTGATCCCTGAGTGTTCGGTTTGCTGCATTACTGTAGTGACTTTTCGTTTCATCAACATCTTAAGTTACTCACCGTCAGTGACTTTTTGCCAACGTGAAATATCATCGGATAGGGAAACTTCAACTTCATCCCAATTAGGTTGCCAAGTTTTCACGCCTTCTAACATCTGAAGAGCCGTATGATATTGTTTATCGGATGGGGTGATATCGGAACGAACAGGCATGCCCCATGAAAGCTCACTGACACGGCTTTGTGAGGGTTTATCCAAAAGGAAATTAATCAGTTTTTTACCATTTTCTGTTTCGGGGGCGTTGTTAACTAGGCCGATAACATAGGGTAAAACCAGCGTACTACGCTCCCCGTTGGCATCTTTAGGCCAAAAAATTTGGACATTAGGGTTACGTGCCATTTGGGATAAATTCATTTGCAAGTCGCCATTAGCGACATAAAGCTCCCCTTTATTGACAAGTGCGGTGAGCTTACCGGTGGAAGCTGATGGGCCAACGTTATTAGCCTGCAATTTGCCGAGGTAATCAAACCCTGCGTCTTTACCATTAAAACTGTGGAAAACTTGTAGCATTACTGCGGTACCGTCCCCAGCTTGTCCCGGGGTTGAATATTGCAGTTTATTTTTAAAGCGGGGATCGAGTAAGGCGCTCCAGTTTTCAGGTGGGGATTTAAGTAGTTTGGCATTATAGATAAAGGTCAGGTAGTTATTGACCAACGGTGTGTAATAGTGGTTTGAATTAGGAATATTAGCCGCAGCTTCGGGGATAAATTCAGCTAATAATTGGTTTTTTGCTGCACGTTGGATAAATGGCGGAACAGTGATGAGTACATCCGCTTGTGGATTGGTACGCTCTTTAGAGAGCCTTTCAACTATCGCCCCTGAACCACTTTCAACATACTGTACTTTGATACCTGTTTGCTTGGTGAATGCCTCAAACTGATTTTTATACCAGCTGTTGTTGCCATCGTGCAGCCCATCAGCGGAGTAAACAGTAACAACATCAGCGGCAAAAACAGAGGTAGAGCAAAAGGCTGCCATTAATAGGCCTGCTAAATAGGTGCGTTTCATGGTTTTCTCCTGTTAAGGTAAAATGAATTCTGGTATATACCAGATGCTTTTTACGCTAACGGGTTTATATGACAAAAAGATGAAATACAGCTAAATAGCTAAAATTATTTTTATAAGCAAAAATGCTTACAAAGTATCGACTTCGATGCGCAAACTATCATGGCGCCAATATTCAACATCATAATCTAAAATTCGCCCATGTTGGTCATAGTTTAAACGCTGCAACAATAGGGCTGGACGACCAACCGTAACGCCCAGTGCTTGCGCAGCTTGAGCCGGCATTGCCGTTGGGTAGAAAGACAAATGCATACTGGTATAAATTAAATTGAAATGAGTTTGGTATACCTCCGTCAGGCTGCCATTGAGGTCATGGCGCAATAGCTCGGGAACGCGAGCAGGTAAGCAATGGTTTTCACAGTAACAAACGGGCCTGTCATCAGCAAAACGTAGGCGGGTGAGTAAATAAATTTGTTCAAATGATTGAAGTTTTAACGGATCCATAGCCTCGAGAGGAACGGTAATAACTTTTCCATCCAATAAAACTGTTTTTGGTTGGCGACCTTGTTCGAGGCAAAGTTTATGGAAATTGGTATTTTGGGTTGGATCCAACCAAAGACGCTCAGGTGTGACAAACCAACCGCGGCGCTCAGAGCGGTAAATTGCCCCACTGGACTCTAACTGTGCCAAACTTTCGCGAATAGTGATGCGTGTGGTATTGAAAATAGCACAAAGTTCGCGTTCTGAAGGGAGTTTATCACCACATTTTAGCTCGCCATTTTGAATCCTTTCCTGTAATTGGGCTTTGATAAGCAGGTATTGTGGGGTTTCATCCGCGGATAATTTCATGGTTATTTCCTATTATTGTTTCCGCCATATTATACATAGTTATATGAATTTTTTGTTTCACACGCACTTTTCCTTTGACCTTTTGGGCGGGCTACGATCATTATAATAGCAATCTGGTATAGACCAAAGGTGAATTGAATGACAAACAACAATTATTTGCTATTAACACCGGGGCCGCTTACGACGTCTAAAACGGTGAAGGAAGCCATGCTGTTTGATAGCTGTACATGGGATGATGATTACAATTTAGGTGTTGTCCAAAACATCCGCCAACAGTTAGTCGCACTGGCAACCGACAAAAAAGGGTATTCGTCGGTGTTACTGCAGGGAAGTGGGAGTTATGCGGTTGAAGCTGTTCTAGGCAGTGCAATTGGCCCTAAAGAAAAAATCTTAATTATCAGTAATGGCGCCTATGGTGCTCGAATGGCAGAAATGGTTCAAGGTTTAGGAATTTCCCATTGTATTTATGATTGTGGTGAAGTGTCTCTGCCTGATCTACAGCAGATTGAGCAGATATTACAACAGGATAACCCGATCACGCATATTGCGATGGTGCACTGTGAAACCACGACAGGGATTTTAAACCCGATAGAAAAAGTCGCGAAATTAGCGAAGCAATATCAAAAACGCTATATCGTGGATGCAATGAGTAGTTTTGGCGGGGTTCCCATGGATATTGCTGAGCTTAACATTGATTTTTTAATTAGTTCAGCAAATAAATGTATTCAAGGGGTTCCGGGGTTTGCTTTTGTTATCGCCCGTACCGAAGCGCTTGAACGTTGTAAGGGGCGCTCTCGTTCATTATCGCTAGATTTATATGCGCAGTGGCGTTGTATGGAAGATTTTCAAGGTAAATGGCGATTTACTTCTCCAACTCATACCGTATTAGCGTTTGCCCAAGCGCTCAAGGAGTTAGCTCAAGAAGGCGGGGTGGCAGCTCGCTTTCAACGTTATCAGGGGAATCAATACAAGTTGGTGTCTGGTATGCGTAAATTAGGTTTTACCACACTGTTAGAAGATAGCCTCCATTCGCCGATTATCACCGCATTTTACTCACCAAATTCGCCTGATTACCAATTTAAGCAATTTTATCAAAATTTAAAATCACAAGGCTTTGTCATTTATCCGGGCAAGGTCTCGCAAAGCGACTGTTTTCGCATTGGAAACATTGGTGAAGTTTATGAAAAAGACATTGATGCATTGCTGGTAGCAATAGAAAAAGCCATTTACTGGGAAATATAAGGAAAAGAAATGAACCGTATTGAAGCCGTTATTCTTGATTGGGCGGGAACCACTGTAGATTTTGGTTCTTTTGCACCCACTCAAATTTTTATTGAAGCGTTTAAAGGGGTGTTTGATATGGATATCACACTGGCTCAAGCGCGCATTCCTATGGGGCTGGGTAAATGGCAACATATTGAAGCATTAGGAAAATTACCAGAAGTTGATACGTTGTGGACAGCAAAATTTGGTCGTTCAATGAACAGTGAGGACATTGATAAAATCTATGCGGCCTTTATGCCATTGCAAATTGCTAAGGTTGTCGATTTTGCAGCACCAATCGCTGGCGTTGTCGACACAATCAATACATTACGCAGCCAAAATATTAAGATTGGCTCTTGTTCAGGTTACCCCCGTGCCGTGATGGAAAAATTAGTTCCTGCAGCAAAGGCGTTGGGTTACCAACCCGACTACTGGGTCGCGAGTGATGACCTACTTGCTGGTGGGCGTCCGGGGCCTTGGATGGCTTTACAGAATGTCATTGAGTTAGGCGTGGGGTCCGTCTCTGCTTGTATCAAAGTGGATGATGCTGTTCCTGGTATTGAGGAAGGGCGCAATGCTGGGATGTGGAGCATCGGGCTATCGGTTTCGGGTAATGAATTCGGTAAAACATGGGAAGAATATCAAGGGATGTCGATTGATGCGGTGAATTTATTGAAACAGCAAGCTGCAGAGAAATTGTATGCCGCTGGTGCTCATTATGTGATTGATACTTTGGCTGATTTACCATCAGTTATTGATTGTATCAATGAGCGTTTGGCAAAAGGTGAACGTCCATAATGATAGGTTACCCTCAACTCATTTGATTGAGTTGAGGGGGATAAATATTAAAAAATATTAATAGGAAGCTCTGGCGCTAATGTCGCCACCATTACCGCTTTGATGGTGTGTAAGCGGTTTTCTGCTTGGTCAAAGACAATGCTATAAGGTGATTCAAAGACTTCTTCCGTGACTTCTAAACCGCCAAACATATTGAATTCTTTAGCCAATTGAGCACCTAATGTGGTGTCTTCATTATGAAATGCAGGTAAGCAATGTAAGAACTTCACATTCGGGTTACCAGTAAGCTTGATTACATCCATATTCACTTGATATGGCTTCAATAAATTAATGCGCTGTGCCCATACTTCTTTGGCTTCGCCCATCGATACCCACACGTCGGTATAAATAAAATCAGCATCTTTTACACCTTCGGCGACATCTTCTGTGAGTGTGATTTTTGCCCCCGTTTTTTGAGCCAGTGCTTGGCAAGTTTTCACTAAGTCTTCATCTGGCCAGCAACTTTTTGGCGCAACAAGGCGTAAATCTAAACCTGTGAGTGCAGCGGCTTCTAGCATCGAATTACCCATGTTGTTACGCGCATCACCTAAATAGGCAAATTTAATGTCTGAGAATGGCGTATTTGGTCGGTGTTCTTGGATGGTCAGCAGGTCGGCTAATAACTGTGTGGGATGGAATTCGTTAGTTAGTCCATTCCATACAGGCACTCCCGAGTGCGCGGCTAAGAGTTCTACTGTGTTTTGGGCGAATCCACGGTATTGAATACCGTCATACATCCTGCCCAAGACTCGAGCGGTATCTTTCATGGTTTCTTTATGGCCAATTTGGCTACCGGAAGGCCCTAAATACGTGACTCTAGCACCTTGGTCAAATGCGCCAACTTCAAATGCACAGCGTGTCCGTGTTGAATCTTTTTCAAAAATAAGGGCAAAGTTTTTACCTGAAAGGAGGGGCTGTTCTGTGCCCGCTTTTTTTTCTGATTTTAACCAAGAAGAGAGTTTTAAAAGTGAATGAATTTCGCTAGAAGTAAAATCAAGTAACCTTAGAAAAGGTTTATTATATAGGGGATTCATAATTGGCAGCCTTTTTGTTTTGAATTAATATTCAATTTATATTCATAAAAATTCAAAATCAACCCCCAGTGTAAAAGAAATTATCTTTAAATATATGGTTTCACTGTCAACCGTATGGGAGAATGGCGCAAAGAAAGATGAGCGACAAAGAAACAAAAGGGGTGTGGATATGGTAGATAAAGCTGAACTCGATGCGCAGTACGAAGAAACTCGCTTAATTATCGAAGAATTACTGGAAGATGGCAGCGATCCTGATGCATTGTATGCGATTGAGCATCATTTCTCTGCGGACAACTTTGCGCTGTTAGAAAAAGCGGCTGTTGAAGCTTTTAAACTAGGCTATGAAGTCACGGATGCGGAAGAGCTCGAAATTGAGACGGGTGAAACCCTGATGTGCTGTGATGTGATTAGTGAAAGTGCATTAAATGCAGAACTGATTGACGCACAGGTCGAGCAATTAATGAAACTGGCTGAGAAAATGGGCATCAACTATGATGGTTGGGGCACGTATTTTGAAGACCCAGATGCAGAGTATGACGACGAAGACGGTGACGATATCGACCCTGAAGATCGCGTACACTAATTATTAGTCACATCATATAATTACTTAAAAGGATAGCTAAAAACTATCCTTTTTTGTTGTCTGCATTAAACCATTCCTTAAGGAGATAGTGGTTAACTCTACGGTACCTCAGTTTGATTGGTTTGATATGACCTAGAACGTCTATTTTGTAGCGAGCTACGGGTGGGTAGCTCGTATCGTCGGTTTAGCCGTTGGTGAAGAAATAGCATAGCGAATACAGTGCCATTTCTTCGGGTTGAGCGGAAATTAACGGTTTGAAATGCCTAACCATGCAGGTGTTGCGCCAGGTTTCCCATTTTCGTTTGTAGGTGCTGAACACCATACACGGTTATCAGGACAAGAAGATTTTGTTCTTATTCCACCATAAACAGTGAAACTATCATCTTTGATTGCGATAGCAGCGTATGGGCCACCAGAGAACTCAATTGCATTATCTACATGTAATGCTTTGAACAGGCCATATAGCTCACGACGGTCTAGGCCATCATCTACGTCTCCTCCTTGATAGATATAAATCAGATTTTCATCTTCATTAAAACTCATCGCCACTCTACCCAACCCTCTTTCTGCATATGATGGGGTAATAGAAGGATCCTCTATTCGGTCGTTAATCCCCACACCGGAAACAGCAATATATTTGAATCCATCACGGTCTAACTCTTTCATCTGTTGTTCGACATTTTTTGCTTCCAGTGAGTCTGCATGGATCAGCATGCGATGTGAATAAACATCATCGAGCCAAAGCATTGTATCGAGTTTGATAGATTTATAGTTGTTAGGGTTTATAAAATAAGGCAAGCCCGCGAGATATTTATTTGGAGAATTATGAGTACCTTGAGTTGGCCCTTTTGTTACATTGTCATAATACATACCCATTGGAGATGAACACCGATTCATCTTCCAGTTGGTTTGCGCAGCTTGCTTGCGGATATCAAAGAAATTGGCATTTAGTGCCACTAAAGGGCCATCAAGTTCTTGCCAGGCTTCATACGGCGTATAGATTTCAGCGTTTTGATGCTGATAATCTACGGTAGCGTAAGCGTTGTATTCACAGCGCTCAGACTTACCCTTATGCATATCTCCTAGCAGATGCGGGTATACATAGCGAACTCTATCAATGAGTTTAGGGATCATCAGAAGGCTACCGGTCAGTCTAACTGTATAACTGTCCGACCCGAGAATGACAGGAACCTCATAATAATCTGTATGATCTTTTCTTTGACCGAAAACGTATTGACCTGCCTTTTTAGTCTTTTGTACATCTGATGCCGCTAAATGAATTCGATTAGCTTCATAGGCAGCTTGTCCTGCTATGAATGAAGTTCCTTTTCGGCTATCAGCTCCTTTAATTACGAAGGACCAGACAGGATAGTTATCATCGAGGTATTCAATTTTTATCATTTCAATTTCGATTTCGTAATCCCCTGAGCGGATAGCAGGGAACTCAAATCGAGTTTTAAATTCTTTGATTTTTCCAAATACTTCATTTGATTCTTGTCGCATCAATTTTCCAGAAATCACGTGTTTAGCTGATGCGGTTACTCGGACTCGTGTCTGGTCGTAATTGGGCCCTTGGTATTTCATATTATGTAGATAGACGTCTACCAATAGAGGCCTTTTGTTATTTCTCACTTTTACATCACTTTTGGCTTTAAAGCTATAAATTGGAGGGCTACCTAGACTGATGGATTGCTCCCCCCAGCTTACCCATGATTCTGTTTCCTTCATCTCATTTGCATGCACTGGTAATCCATAAATAAAGAGCATTAATGTCATATAAAACAATGACTTCATTAACTTAACTATGTTTGCCATGTTGGACGCCTTAAGGTTCATAATTTGGATGGTCAAGTCCGTTTGTTTTTTTAGTGATTACTGTGGTTGATATTATTATAAAACTTAAAATATCAAATAGTTCCGTTCGCTAATAGAAAGTGTAGATGCAAAACACAAGAGAGCAATTTCAGCACCTCGGAATTGGAACGTATAACTTTAGAAAAGCAAAAATAAACATAACAGCGACTGCAATAATTAAGTTAAAGCCTGCCATGTAAAAACAATCAAAGAACCCTATTGGCAATTCGTAATTAAAATTAATTTTGGATATGTATTGTGATCTCTGTTCAATTTTTAACACCAACGCATGGAATTGATACGTTCAAATCGTATGATTGATAAAATCGATTCAGCGAGGTCAATATGGAAAAAGTAGAAATTTTAGTCTCAGGGGGAATGGGCTATATCGGAAGTCATACTTGTGTCGAACTCATTAAAGCGGGTTATATCCCTGTGATACTCGATAATCTAATAAATTCGAATATAGAAGTGTTAAACCGAATTGAAAAACTGACAGGTGTCCGTCCTGTATTTTTCGAAGGGGATATAAGAGAAGCAAGTATGCTTCGCTGTATCTTTAAAGCACATAATATTCAATCTGTTATTCATTTTGCAGGTTTAAAGGCAGTGGGCGAGTCTGTTGAAAAGCCACTTAGTTACTATGATGTAAACGTCAATGGCACGCTTGTATTGCTTAAAGTAATGCAAGAACATGGCATTCACAGCATCATTTTCAGTTCGTCTGCCACTGTTTACGGTGAGCCTGACACTGTACCTATAGACGAAACCTTCAGTACGGGGGCAACGACCAGCCCTTACGGAACGAGCAAGCACATGGTTGAACGTATTTTAACGGACTTGCAGAGTTCAGCGCCTGAGTGGTCAATAACCCTGTTACGTTATTTTAACCCCGTCGGGGCACACTCGTCTGGCGAGATGGGGGAAGACCCGTCAGGGATCCCCAATAATCTTACCCCTTATATTACTCAAGTCGCTGTTGGTAAGCGTCCTATCCTTTCAATTTTTGGTGATGACTACCCCACGATTGATGGTACTGGCGTTCGGGATTATATCCACGTTATGGATCTGGCGGATGGACATGTTGCAGCACTGGATGTGGTGAGCAAGCAGCCTGGGCTACATGTTTATAATTTGGGAACGGGCAAAGGTACCAGTGTTTTAGAAATGCTTCATGCATTTGAGGTTGCTTGTGGCAAGCCCATTGCTCACGAATTTAAAGCCCGTCGTCAAGGTGATATTGCAGAGTATTGGTCAACACCGGAGAAAGCCCAACGTGAACTCCACTGGAAGGCAACACGAAACATTCAGGATATGGCTGATGATGCTTGGCGTTGGCAAAGCAATAACCCGGAAGGCTACAACGATTCAAATATTAATAAATGAGGTCCAACATGAGTTTACCCAAATTCGACCCAACAGAGGTGCCACATCGCCGGTATAACCCGCTAACTGACCAGTGGGTGCTTGTGTCACCTCACCGAGCTAAAAGACCGTGGAATGGCATGGATGAGGCTCCTGAGGCAACAAAACAGCCTGAATATGATGAAAAGTGTTTTTTATGCCCAACAAATAAAAGAGTCTCAGGTGAGATAAACCCAGACTACAAAGGAACTTTTGTTTTCCAAAATGACTTTTCTGCCTTAACACCACAAGGTTCTGCGCAGCCTGAAAATATAACTCGTTTGCTCCGCACTCAAGCTGTGCGAGGTCTTAGTCGAGTGATATGCTTTTCTCCAGATCACAGTAAAACATTGCCAGAACTGAGTGTTTCACAAATTAAAGACGTCGTGAAAACATGGAACGAACAGCTTTCTGAACTTGGGGAGGAGTATTTGTGGGTTCAAGCGTTTGAAAACAAAGGTGAAATGATGGGGTGCTCACAACCTCACCCTCACGGGCAGATTTGGGCCTCTGATTTTCTTCCTAACGAAATAAAGCGAAAAGATGAAAACCTACAGCGTTACTATAAGGAAAATGGCTCCAATCTTCTTTTGGACTACGCTGCTTTTGAAATGAGTGACGGAAAACGCACGGTGGTAGAAACGGAGCATTGGATTGCGGTGGTTCCATATTGGGCGGCTTGGCCATTTGAAACAATATTGATGCCAAAATCAATTGTTCATCGCATGAATGAATTAACGGAAGAGATGCAGGGTGACCTCGCACTTGCATTAAAAAAGCTCACTTCACGCTATGACAACCTGTTCAAAACATCTTTCCCTTACTCGATGGGATGGCACTTTGCACCTTTCTTCAAGGATGGCCAGAGCATTAACCATTGGCAGTTACACGCCCAATTTTATCCGCCATTACTACGTTCATCTTCAGTACGAAAATTTATGGTAGGCTATGAAATGTTGGCTGAAACGCAACGAGATTTGACTCCAGAACAGGCTGCAGAGAAGCTAAGAGCCGTTAGTGATATACATTATAAAAATTAAACAAGACCACGGCCTCGAGAGGCTGTGGCCTGTATTTTTAAAGATTTTTTAACCCTAGATTTATCTTCTGAATGGTTTCCTGAATGGTCATTAACCCATCTAAAGCATCAATGACCCCACGGCCAATGATATTTTCAGCCTGACGAAGATTAAATGCTTCTCCATTAGGCATTGTGGATTCACGGACTCCCGTCCTAATTTCATTATATGAAAGCGAAAGCCAAGGATAACGCTGCCTAACCTCTTGCATGTAAATATAATTACGCTGAATAGTATTCCCACCAAGCATCAGTATATGATCCTGAATGACGTCAGAGTATAGCCAGCGGTAAAAATGCTCGACTAATTCTGTCTTTTTACTACAACGTGACATACCTAAAACCCCACCGCCAATTTGAGGCTTTCCTCCAGGCACTGGGGCGAATCCAATGTTATTGGACATGGGGCTATGAGCTACATCATTAAATAAATTCATATACGCGATATTCATCGCAAGGCCTCCTGACTCAAACCGTTTTATCGATTCTCCCCACCACTCACTGTTAATCCGGTCTGTGTAGGAGAGTTGGTTCATGTAGTCAGTAAGCACTTTCTCAGCAATCAAAGGGCTTAAACTTGGTTCTGTACTGGTGTCAAACAAGCGTCCACCTGCGGCATAATAGCGTAGCAGGTACTCTGATGAGATTATTCCAGCACTGCCTGTTGTCGAAGAGGAGCCATAAGGTTTATTTTCGTTGCCTGCTTCTCGATGAGTATAGAAAAAATGGCTTATTTTGTCGTATTCTTCAAAAGTAGAAGGAACTTTCAGCTCTTTGCCTGTCGATTCAAAGTACATGCGTTTTGTAATTGGGTCTTCGAATAGGTCTTTTCTGTAAAACATAAGTTGTACACTTGCATCCAACGGCATTGCATAGGCTGTGCCATTAACCAAACAGAATCGGTTTTGCTTTTGTTCTGTGTACTTTGATTGCAAGTCTGTTAATCCATTACCTATCGCACTAAGTGGAACGAGTGTCTTTTCTGCAAACCAAGGAAAGAAAGCGACATCAACGCGTAATAAATCGTAAAAAGCATGTTCTTCTATCGTATTAAGGATGTTGAATATCTCACCAAAGGGGCGAACAGAGATATTAACGTGGACTCCTGTTTGGGCGAAAAAGTTAGGAAGCAGCTTTTGTAATGCGTCGGTTGAAGGACTGGGGATCGTTAGTAAATTAAGCGTATCAATTCGAAGACGTTCACCATCTCTAACCTCACTGGTGTAAACACGGCTACAAGGGTTGGAGATTTGCGGTTCCTGTTCTAGCTTTTGCCCCTCATTTTGAAATAAGCGAATAGCAACATCTTGACCTAATTGGGCGTAATTAATCGGGGAGCAATATATTCCATTAACCATTGGCGGTGTGCTGCCAGTTAATGAAAAAATACGGGGCGCAGCTCTCGAGCTTCCGAAATAACTAGCCTGAGTGATATATCGAGTTCTTTCGAGATCTTGCGTAATGATTGCATCTAACTTTTGGTTATTTGCGAAAAAATCAAATGCGGTATTGTAGGATTCGAGGTCGCTTGAGTAGCACACAACAATTTCGATATTCGGCACGTATTTTTGTAATGATAGCCGTACTTCCCGCACAAACTCCTCACTATTCAAATGATGTGAGGCCTCGGCAAAAACTCCAATTCTTTTATATGAGTTTTTTGCTATCTGATTTGCGATGGCTTCAGCTGCCTGAACGTAGTCAAGGCCAAAATGGATTTTAGCATTTTGGGGTTTTCGATAGACAAAAGTCACATTTTCAGGGGCAATTTGAAGCGTATCAAAATAAATAGCAGCATCATCAAGACAACTAACAGAGATAACACTTTTATATCCACCGGAGGCGATTTTTTGCAGTACTTTCAATTCTTTAGATTTGAGGTCATCAGTCAGGAAGATATCAAATGGCAAATCTGAACACTCTTCGATTGTTTGGCGAATAGAGTTGAATAGTACAGTGTATTTTTCTGATGTTAGGTGGGGGAGTACAATAGCAATCTTAATATTTGTATTTGCTCTGAGTAATTGAGCTTGTGTGTTAACGCTATAGCCCAGTTCTTTGGCTGCATTTAACACAGCTTCCATTTTCTCTACGCTGACGTTACCACGCCCATTTAACACATTAGAGACTGTGCCGTGCGAAACACCAGCAATCCTACAAATATCCCTCATCGTTGCCATTGATTATCCCCTCCAAATTGACTGTCAATAATAATACCTTAATTTGAGGTTATATAAAGATAAATGAAATTGATTCGTATCATCATATAGGACTTATTGTATGACTAAGAACATAATGAATTCAATTCTCTTACATCTAATTAACTTTGACTTATTGCATTGATATTTTTGGTATTAGTGAATTTTACTTTGAACATGATCACTTAATTCACTATAAAAGCTTTGTGATTATCTTAAATTATATATATTGATACGTATCAAATGCAGATAAGCATGATAATTACAAATAAAAGGAATTCACTATGAAAATCCATTTTTTAGGTACAGCTGCTTCCGAAGGTATCCCAAATCCATTTTGTCGATGTGAACATTGTTTAGAGGCACGCCGGCTAGGCGGAAAAGATATTCGAACCCAGTCATCCGCTATCATTGATGATGTTATGCTAGTAGATATGTCTCCGACGTTCAGTCATCAGTTATTGCGAGATGGTCGTGATGCGACTGATATTGAAACGCTTCTTTTTACGCATACTCACCCTGACCACTTTAATGTTGGCGATTTATATAGCCGTATGGAAGGTTATGGCTACGAAATATGTCACCCTTTGCACATTTTTGGTAACGACAGAGCAATTAATGGCTCTATCAGTGTTTTACCTGGTTACAGCAAAGAACGCTTCGGCTTTCATTGTATGGTTCCCTATGAAACCGTTGAGCATAATGGCTATAAAATCACCCCCTTGCTGGCTAATCATGCAAAGTGGGAATATTGTTTTGTGTATCATGTAGAGAAAGGTGGAAAGAGTATTTTTTACGGACATGACTCCGGTTGGTTCCCTGAATTGACTTGGAATTGGCTTGTCGATAAGCCGTTGGATATCGTTGTTTTAGAATGTACCTATGGCTTGAATGGTGATGATAGAACGGACAATCACATGAGTTTGGAAACCGTGTTTGCAGCCAAACAGAAGCTGGAAGATCAAGGCTGTATACACTCGAAGACAAAAACATTGGTTTCCCATATCTCACACAGCGCGCGTTTATTACATGAAAATCTGGAAAGTATTTGCGCTGAACATAACATTTTAGTTGCTTCTGACGGCCTCACGGTTGAAGCAAACTAAGGAGATCACTATGAGCGTGAATATAACTTCCAGGCTGTTGATTATGATGTTTGTCCAATATTTCATGCAAGGCGCATGGAATATGACGATGGGACTGGTATTGAGTTCTTATGGAATGGCTAACATCATTGGTAATGCTTATGCTTTACTGGGACTGGCGACTATCATGTCACCACTCTTCATCGGAATGATTGCGGATAGATTCTTTTCATCACAAAAGGTTATGGCTGTACTTCACATTATCAATGCAGGTGTGTTGCTAACGGTGCCTCAATTTGTGGAAACACAGAATGTTGGAATGACCTTGTTACTGATCTTTATCGTCGGTTTGCTGTTTTACCCTACCACAGCACTCTCCAATAGTATTACTTTCTCGCACATTAACGGCGTGAAAATGTTCCCGGTTATCCGAGTGTTTGGAAATTTCGGTTTCATGGTTGTGGGATTCTCATGGGTGAAATGGGCTTCTCTGGTAGTACCATGACTTGGTATATTGCTGCGGGTGCAGGTGTTGTGCTAGCGCTATACTGTTTAACACTGCCGGACACTCCTCCGAAAGCTAAAGACCAACCATTTAAGCCTAGGGATATTCTATGTCTTGACGCACTTTCTTTATTTAAAGACCGCTATTTCGCAATTCTCATGTTTAGCATCTTTGTGCTCATGATCCCAAAAACAGCCTATTCCGCTTATATTCCGGTATTCATTAAGGCGCTTGGGTTCGATAACGCAGCATCTATGATGCAGATTGGCGTGGCCTGTGAAATCGTCTTCATGTTTGTGCTGTCATTCGTGCTGTTAAAATTCGGGTTTAAAATTACATTAGCATTAGGTATTGGCTCTTGGATTATCCGAACAATCCTTTTCTCTTATGCAGCAATGGATACTGGCACGATGTTCATTATCATCGGCCTGTTACTGCAAGGTTTGTGTTGGGACTTTTTCTTTACTGCAGGCGACATCTATGTTGATAAAAAGGCGCGCCCAGAAATCCGAGCTCAGGCTCAAGGGATCCGCTTTATCGTCTCTAATGGTGCAGGCTTATTATTTGCTTCAACTGTCTGTGGTTATATTTTCAACAATACAGTCACAGAGACAGGAGCCGCGTCACTGCCTCAATGGGTTACCTATTGGCACTACCCAACAGTAGTTGCAGCCGTTGTATTAGTCTTCTTCCTTATTTTCTTTAAAGATGATGTTTCAAAAAAGAAAACAACGCAGCAAGATAATCACAATGTGGATGCTGTTGTTGAGAAATAAATGGAGTGAGGAGAGAGGTAAATGGAAGGCTTAACCTATATTTATGAGCAGTTAAGCAGCTTCCCTCCTACATTAATCAAGTTGATGGTCGCCTTTGTCTTAGGCGGCCTCCTTGGTTTAGAAAGGGAAGCAAAAGGTAAACCGGTTGGTTTTACCACATGTGTTATCATTTCTGTTGCTAGCTGCCTGTTAACGATTGTGTCAATACAATCCGCTGAATACTACGCAGGGATATCCGACAATATACGTAGCGATCCCATGAGGCTAGCGGCGCAGATTATTAGTGGAATTGGCTTTTTAGGTGCAGGGGTCATCATGCACCGCAGCGATGATGCCATCTCAGGCTTAACAACCGCTGCAATTGTGTGGGCTTCAGCTGGGATTGGTATAGCGTCAGGAAATGGTTTTTATATTCATGCTATCGCAGTGACGGTCTTATTTTTTGTTGCAATATGGATTAGCCCACAAGTCTTGCTCTATCAAGCAAAGAGCAAAAAACTTGGTAAATTAAATATCCGAATGTTGTTCAATGATGAGGATGGCTTGCAGTTAATGATTGACTACCTGAAATCGAACAAAAATATAATAGACAGTCTAAATATTCGGGATTTAAAAAAGGAGCGTGTTGAAGTTAACTTGAGAGTGAATGTCAGGCAAAAAATGACGTTAACTGAGTTTTACATAGCACTCAAACAACTCCCACATGTGCAGGCGGTGACTTTAGAGCATTAATATTAGGCCAGACAAATTATCTGGCCTAATATTACTATCAATTACTACTGTTATATATCCCCCACAGTCCCCATGTGTCATCTTCTACATAATTACCAGTTGCCAAAGAGCCATACATATCAGTCCCATACATGCCTTCGTTCATATTTCTAACCATTTGTCGCCCAGTTTCTGAGTGATAATACTGAATAGGAATTAAATGGTTTCTATCGAAAATAAATAGAGATTGCTCTTCCGCGGTTTTACAGCCTTTTTCCCACAGCAGTCGCCTTCTTGCATCTCTATCTACGGTTAGGCAGTATTCTGAGTTTTCATTAAAAATTTGAATAGCAGCGCCTGCTTCTGAAGAATACTTATGCTTTTCAATCACTTTTGTATGAAATACTTTATGATAACCATCAGCTGTCGCATTGGAATAATCGCACCGATAGGTCCAAGCATAATGATCGCCATCAAAGTTATCCCAAAGACAGACTACACCTCCCCAGCCCCATGCTGCTTCACCTAACCAGGGCTTGATAAATATGCTGTTTTCTTTTGGAAAATTGTCTAGCAAATTAAGTTGACGAGAAAGGACGGAGTTCATCTCTTTTGACGGTTTTACAGTAACTGGAATCGCGACTTTATCCAACTCGCCTTGCATTTTGTAATAAGTATCAACGGAGTCAGGGTCATCAACCGTAATTACATTTGCACCAATACTTCTGGCCCATGCTAGGTTCATGCGGATATCTTTTTGTTCGTTAGGACCTAATCGCTCTTCCATTGTGTAACAACAGTTACCAGTATTAAGAATATAGGCACTTTCAATATTTAACTGCCGACCATCCGTAGTGCTCTTAATGGTTACTCCTTGAGTAACTTTGTCTCTTTTCCATTGAATGAAATCTGGATTGGGCACAAATAACCCTAGTGCTTTTTGTTTGCTTTTAATAATTGAGATCATTCGAGCCATTGAGCCTTTAAAAGTGTTATCACTTTCTAAGCTAGTTGGCTTTTCATACATACCTTGATCTGAAAGACGCTTCGTAGTTGTAATAAAATCATCTGAGTTTTTAATCACAACCTCAACATTTGGCACCAATTTAGCGGGTTGCCGAGCCCAAGAAGCAACCGCTCGACTGGTATTGTCCTCATATTGTTCACCTGGAGGGTTAGGTATATCCATTTTATTGATTTTTTCCGCTCCCCAGGGACTAATATAAGGGTTTGCCATAACGGCGGAGTTCGCGCCTTCCTTTATAAGCAGTTCTTGCCACTTTTCATAAGTTGGCACATGCTCCATACCAAATTTGACAATAAATCGCTTTAGAACATCAGGATGTGTTTTAGCTTCTTCAGAAATCGCTTTCGCAACCATAATAATTGCTTTTTCATCTTTAATATCAAAATAAAAAAGAGATTGACCATTGTTTGCTATGTAATCTGTGATAACTTCTTCAACCGTTGGTACATATTGATTCGTCGCATCCCAGTTAACAGAATGCATTTGTTTTGATTGAATTTCACGTTGAGTAAGACTTGATATAGGGGGATTCGGGCCGCTATTTGTTTCAGGGTTGTAACCCATTTCCAATACACGACCAATATTAGCATCATGAAAAACCATTAGAGCCCCGTCACTAGAAAGTCTGACATCCGTTTCTATCGCGTGCCTGCATTTCTTGTATGAACCTTGGAACGCTAGCAGACTATTTTCGGGAACTTTGCCATTCATATCTCCCCTATGATCCACTGAAACAACGGTGTCATCTTTACCTATGAAATCTAAACGGTCATATTGTTCTTGCCCTGTAGGGCATGTTGCATTTGCTGTAATAGGAATTAAAGTCAATACGGCTGTGCTGAGTAAGAGCAATGTGTTTTTTTTGAAATTAGCGAATTGCAGATTCATTCTGTTCCTTAATTATTAGGTATTGAACAATTAAATGATTGAGATAAATCGATAGATCACTATCCCAGATATTTGGTCTATTCAGTACAGCATGGAAAAACTGAACAACCAGCCGCATTGGTCGCGGGGAAGGGGAAAATTTTAGTTAAGTGACGTGTCTCACATTATTATTGAGTTTAGTTATTGGCTATTTCCAAAAGAAATACACAAATTGTGGAGGGATATAAATCAGCAAAGTTGGTTTATATGGTATCGAGCTTGGTTAGAATTCCTCTAACCTTAAGCGTATTTAGTGGTATTTATTAGCACTGATTTGAAGACAATGAATAACCATTTTGGGGGTAGGGAGTATTTTACTGATACAGTAGGGGATAATGAAACGGTCATCAGGCGTTATTATGGTATCAGGATAAAGTCGATCAGGAACTCGGCCAACAAATGGAACTGCTCGGGGATTAATAAAGAATATAGCCCCCTTATCGTAGGAGGCCCAACTTAAAGCCATCTCTTCTCGAGGCGCTATTTTACTTATAGCAAAGCTATAGCGCTTTCAACATGCGAATTTCACAGTCACTATGGCCAGTATTACCCAGTGGCTCATCAATAAATTCAAAACCTAATTTTTCATACAGCTTAATGGCCGCTTGGAGCTCTTTGGTTGTCTCTAAATAGCAGCGGGTATAGCCCTGTTGTTTAGCAAACGCCAGTGACATTTGTACGATTTGCTTCGCTAGGCCTTTGCCTCTGAGTACAGAAGATAGGTACATTTTTTGTAGCTCAGCTGTTTGGCTATCACCACCTGCGACTTGCGAAACACCGCCACCGCCAACAATTTCGCCATCCATTTCCACCACCCAGTAAGCACTGCGCGGTTTGCTATAAACTTCAAATAAGGTATCTAAGATAGGGTCTGCAACGGCAAATCCTTTGTCTGCGGTTAAGCCATGTTCAGCAGAAACTTCGCGGATCACTGCGGCAATGCCTGCGTTATCTTGTTGTTCGATAAGACGAATTTTGTAGTTTTGTGTTGTCATGTGAAACTCTTGATTATTATTGTGTACAACTCAGTGTAGAGAGAACCAGAAGGGAACTTCAATCTGAGAACTGCGAACGCAGTCGTTTGATGATACTCGAATAAAAAGCCCTTATCAACGAATCGATAAGGGCTTAAAAATGATGAATTACTTAATAATTATAAAGAGGCGATAGTCACTTTTTGCGCTTCAATTTTAGCTTTTGCTTCAATATTAGCAGTTAAGCGTTCACGCTCTTTTTCAACAACGGCAGCAGGCGCGCGGCTCACAAAACCTTCGTTAGCTAATTTGCTTTCAATGGTTTCGATTTCTTTCACCACTTTTTCCAGCTCTTTATCTAAACGAGCCAGTTCTGCGTCTTTATCGACTAAGCCAGCCATTGGGATCAGCAGCTCTGCACCGCCAACGAGTTTAGTGACGGAAACCGGTGCTTCTTCACCATCAGCCAGTACGCGGATGCTTTCTAAACGTGCCATTGATTTGATAAAGCTTTGGTTTTCTTCGATACGACGTTTCGCATCAGCAGAAGCACCACGCAGCATCACATCCAGTGGCTTACCTGGAGAAATGTTCATTTCCGCACGAATATTACGGACAGCAATAATGGCTTCTTTGATCCACTCAAGGTCGCTCAGCGCAAGTTCATCCACTTTAGCCGCATCGAACTCAGGGAACGCTTGCAACATAATGGTATCGGCATCAATGCCTTTAACCACTTTCACACGCTGCCAGATAGTTTCAGTGATAAATGGAATGATTGGGTGAGCAAGGCGCAGTAAACCTTCTAGCACTTCAATCAGGGTGAAACGCGCTGCACGGACTTGCGCTTCGTTACCTTTATGAACAGCAGGCTTAGACAGCTCTAAGTACCAGTCACAGAATTCATTCCATGTGAAATCATATAAAATACCCGCTGCGATATCATAACGGTGAGTATCTAACGCTTCACGGTAAGCTTTCACGGTCTGATTAAATTGCGCCATGATCCAGCGGTCAGCCAATGAGAAGCTCATTTCGCCACCGTTTTGACCGCAGTCTTGGCCTTCCGTATTCATCAGAACGAAACGGCTCGCATTCCATAATTTATTACAGAAGTTACGGTAGCCTGACAGACGTTTCATATCCCAGTTAATATCACGGCCTGTTGATGCGAGTGCTGCTAAAGTAAAGCGCAGAGCATCAGTACCGTGGGCTTCGATCCCTTCTGGATACTCTTTACGGGTACGTTTAGCAATTTTCTCAGCCAGTTGTGGCTGCATCATGTTGCCAGTACGTTTTTCAAGTAAGTCTTCCAGAGAAATACCGTCAATCATATCCAGTGGGTCGATAACGTTCCCTTTGGATTTCGACATTTTTTGGCCTTCTTCGTCACGGATCAGGCCTGTCATGTAGACGGTTTTAAATGGCACTTGTGGCTCACCGTTTTCATCTTTGATGAAATGCATGGTCATCATGATCATACGGGCGATCCAGAAGAAAATAATATCGAAACCACTGACCAATACATCGGTTGGATGGAAAGTTTTCAGTGCATCGGTATTTTCTGGCCAGCCTAGGGTAGAGAATGTCCACAGACCGGAAGAGAACCAGGTATCCAGTACGTCATCATCTTGGCGCAGAGCGATATCCGCACTTAGATTGTTTTCACGACGAACTTCGTCTTCATCGCGACCCACATAGACATTGCCTTTTTCGTCATACCATGCAGGGATGCGATGACCCCACCACAGTTGGCGAGAAATACACCAGTCTTGAATATCACGCATCCAAGAGAAATACATGTTTTCATATTGGCGTGGAACGAATTGAATACGGCCATCTTCAACAGCTTTAATGGCATCACGCGCTAAAGGTTCGGTACGTACATACCATTGGTCGGTCAGCATTGGTTCAATAACCACGCCGCCACGGTCACCGTAAGGCACAGTTAAGTCATGCGGTTTAACTTCAACTAACAGGCCAAGTTGTTCGAACTCTGCCACGATAGCTTTACGAGCCGCAAAACGTTCCATACCGCGGTAAGCTTCTGGGATTTCACAGCTATATGCGGTAGATGGGTTACCGTTAGTATCGAAAACTTCCGCTTCATTACGGACGTTACCGTCTAAGTCCATCATGTTAATCATGGTTAACTGATGGCGTTTACCGACTTCATAGTCATTAAAGTCATGAGCAGGGGTGATTTTCACACAACCGGTGCCTTTTTCCATGTCGGCGTGTTCGTCACCCACAATTGGAATACGGCGATTGATAATTGGCAGAATAATTTCTTTGCCAATTAAATCTTTATAGCGTGGATCTTCCGGGTTAACTGCGACACCGGTATCCCCTAACATGGTTTCAGGGCGGGTAGTTGCGACCACTAAATAGTCTTTGCCTTCAGCGGTTTTTGCGCCATCAGCTAATGGATAACGCAGGTGCCACATAGAGCCTTTAACTTCACGGTTTTCAACTTCTAAGTCAGAAATTGCCGTGTGCAGTTTCGGGTCCCAGTTAACTAAGCGTTTACCACGATAAATTAAGTTTTCTTTGTAAAGGCGAACGAACGCTTCTTTAACGGCTTTAGATAAGCCTTCATCCATAGTGAAACGTTCACGTTCCCAATCAACAGAGTCGCCTAAACGACGCATTTGTTGTGAAATGGTACCGCCAGATTCCGCTTTCCATTCCCAGATTTTGTCAATGAATGCATCGCGGCCGTAGTCGTGGCGGTTTTTACCTTCTTCTGCTGCGATTTTACGCTCAACGACCATCTGAGTTGCGATACCCGCATGGTCTGTCCCCGTTTGCCATAAGGTGTTTTTACCTTGCATACGTTGGTAGCGGATCATGGTATCCATGATGGTTTGCTGGAAGGCGTGACCCATGTGCAGGCTACCAGTGACATTCGGTGGTGGAATGACGACGCAGAAGCTGTCTTGGGTGGTATCCCCATTAGGTTTAAAATAACCGCTTTTCTCCCAGTGAGCATACAGAGATTGCTCAATCTCAGCGGGGTTATACGTTTTATCGAGCGAAGGCTCATTCATTGGGCTATCTGGTTTCTTTTCCATTGTCTTTTTGTATTCAGTAAGTTGGCGGCGCCGCCATAGTCAAATTGAAGCCGACGCTACGGTAAGTTTTATACCGTTCACGCGCCAACTGTTTTAAAGTTTCATCAATAGGTACGAAGTCTACCACTTCATGGAAAGCCGTGGCAAAATCTGCGAATTGATTTTGTAAATTAATCAGAACATCACGAGGAGTATTTCCCCGTTTAGCTGGCCAACAAATTTCAATCGGAGCACCATAACGTGGCCCTTCACCTGCCAGATTATGCGGGACAAACTGGTGCGGGTCGCGTTGCCACAGGGCTTCATCAATCTTTTCAGCTTGTTGTTGTGTTTCGCAAGCAATCAAAACGCGTTTTCCACTGCGCCATAGCTGAGCCGCAAGCTCACAAGCTAACAATTCGTGGCCATCGAGTTCTGATGACGGCGAGGGAAGTTCAAGTTGATAGAATATTGCTTTTTTCATATACCCGTCTATACCCGTCATACTTCAATCTGTAGGGGTGTTGGCTACACGTTTTCACCTTAGTCACATACTTTTGTATGCTCCCAAGGTCTCAACCGCTTGCCGCCTACCTACAAACTGAATTATTTAGGGTATAGCGTAAATAGCTGCCCTTCAATTTGCAGGGTTGTTGGTTATGTTCTTTTGGTGACTGAAAGCCAGATTATTTCTATGCTGAATTATAACCTTTTTTATAGCTGGCTCAAAATGGCTTTCTTGGGACATCAAAAACCAAAAAATAATATCCCGAATCGCTATTGCTCATCGGGATATTTTTACGAGTGATATACAGCTAAATCACTAAATGGGATTAATCATCACCATTAAGGCCGGCACGGTTCAATAAGAACTGTGCGAGCATAGAAACAGGGCGACCAGTAGCCCCTTTCGCTGCGCCAGAACGCCAAGCAGTCCCTGCGATATCAAGGTGTGCCCAGTTATATTTCGTGGCAAAGCGAGATAGGAAACAGCCTGCAGTGATAGCCCCCGCAGGACGACCACCTGTATTGGCTAAATCCGCAAAGTTCGGTGTGATTTGGTCAAAATATTCATCGGCTAATGGTAAACGCCATGCACGGTCACCCGCTTGCTCAGATGCATTTAACAGTTCGTGAGCCAGTGGGTTATGGTTTGACATCAAACCGGTGTAGTGGCTACCTAATGCAATCACGCAAGCCCCTGTTAAGGTTGCGATATCGATAACCAGCTCAGGCTCAAAACGTTCAATATAGGTGAGAGCATCACACAGAACTAAACGGCCTTCGGCATCGGTATTGAGGACTTCAACGGTTTGCCCTGACATCGTCGTTAGGATGTCACCCGGACGATAAGCGCGACCGCCTGGCATGTTTTCACAGCCAGCTAATACCCCAATCACGTTGATTGGCAGTTGCAACTCAGTGATAAAACGCATGACGCCATATACACTTGCGGCACCACACATATCGTATTTCATTTCATCCATGCCTTCGGATGGCTTGATTGAAATACCGCCAGAGTCAAAGGTTAGACCTTTACCAAGTAAAACGATTGGCTTACTTTCAGGGTCTGAACTGCCTTTATATTCCATGATGGACATTAGCGATTCATTTTGTGAACCTTGACCCACCGCGAGATAGGCGTTCATTCCTAACTCTTTCATTTGCTCTTCACCAATGACTCGAGTGGTGAGTTTGCTGTCTGAAATATCTGCTAATTGACGTGCTTGGGACGCTAAATAACCTGCATTACAGATGTTTGGCGGCATATTACTTAAATCTTTCGCTGCTTTAACCCCAGATGCAATAGCTAATCCGTGAGAAATAGCACGCTCACCACTGGTTAATTCACGGCGTGTTGGTACATTGAATACCAGTTTACGCAGTGGGCGGCGATGTTCTGTTTTATTACTTTTCAGTTGATCAAACACATACAGCGATTCTTTCGCTGTTTCGACAGCTTGACGAACTTTCCAGTAGTTATTGCGGCCTTTGACATGTAATTCAGTTAAGAAACAGACGGCTTCCATTGAGCCCGTTTCATTCAACGTACTGATTGTTTTCTGAATAATTTGTTTAAATTGGCGCTCATCTAATTCGCGTTCTTTACCACAGCCGATAAGTAGAATGCGTTCAGACAGAACGTTGGGTACATGATGGAGTAGCAGGGATTGCCCCACTTTACCCTCAAGTTCGCCGCGGCGCAGCAGGGCGCTGATATATCCGTCACTTATTTTGTCCAGCTGTTCAGCAATTGGGGACAGACGGCGTGGTTCAAAGACTCCGACAACAATACACGCACTGCGTTGTTTTTCCGGGCTACCACTTTTTACACTAAACTCCATGCGTTCTCCTGAATCTTAAAGACAAAGGCCGATGCTCCCGCTAAAATTAGCGTTTCGCATGATCTACCTCATAGAGAATGAACTCTTTATGTTAAACTAACCATCTATACGCGAAATAGCTCACGTTGTATGCTGTTAATTGCGATACACCATGAAGTATGGCGGGTATATCTGGTTTCTCGAATATTAAGCATGTTCTGATATTTCTATCAGTACAGAGAATGCTTTTATATCATTGTAGCCATACAATAAACTAGAGTATATGTTAGTAAATGGCAGACATCGAACGAACTTAGCCATTTTCTTCCCAAAAGACAAGTTTTCACAGGCGTAATAAGCGTGATCATTATTAGATATTTGGTACGGGAAACCCTGAAAAGTCAGTTAGCCATACTTTTTGTATTGATGCTAATCTTTTTTAGTCAGAAGTCGATAGATATTCTTGGCGCAGCGGTTCAGGGTAACATTCCTTCAAACTTAGTACTTCCTTTGCTGGGGTTAGGTGTGCCTGAAATGGCGCAGCTTATCTTGCCTTTGAGCCTATTCCTTGGGCTTTTGATGACTTACAGTAAACTTTATACTGAAAGTGAAATCACGGTAATGCACGCCTGCGGTTTAGGCAAAAGTGTTTTAGTGAAAGCCGCGTTAGTCCTTGCGGTGATTACCGCGATGGTCGCAGTTGCTAACATTACATGGATGCTGCCATGGTCATCTCAATATCAAGAGCAAGTATTGGCGGATGCGAAAGCGAATCCTGGGCTAGCAGCCATGGTGGAAGGGCAATTTAAAACCACTAAAGATGGCAACTATGTGCTGTATATCGGTGATGTAAAAGGGAATAACTTCAAGAACGTTTTTCTTGCTCAGTTACGTGCTGCAAATGAACAACGACCTTCTGTTGTGGTAGCTGATAGCGGCTATATGAAAGAAGACCCTGATGGCCGTCAAGTCGTTGTTCTAAATGAAGGAACTCGTTATGAAGGAACAGCGCTACTGCGCGATTTTCGCATAACGGACTTTGTTAATTACCAAGCCATTGTTGATCACCAAACTGCAGAAACGCGTAGTGACCGAGTCGAGCAAAAAAATATGTTGCAACTGTGGTCTGAAAATACGCCTGAAGTAAACGCGGAGTTCCATTGGCGTTTAACGATTGTTTTCTCTGTTGTTGTCATGGCTTTGATGGTTGTGCCGTTAAGCGAGGTTAACCCACGTCAGGGGCGGGTGTTGAGTATGCTTCCTGCGATGCTGCTGTACCTTATTTTCTTTCTATTACAGAGCACATTGCGGAATAGTGCCGATAAAGGCGACCTCGACCCAAGGTATACCATGTGGGCGGTAAATGTGGGGTATTTGATATTAGCGATAGTTTTAAATGCGTGGAATACTGTCCCAATGCGCCGTATGCGTCTTAAATTGAGTAAAGGGGTTGCCTGATGTTTGGTGTTTTAGATAGGTATATCGGTCGAACCATCTTAAATTCGATTTTAGTGACGCTATTTCTGCTCGTTTCACTGGCAGGGATCATTAAATTTGTCGAGCAGCTTCGCAAAGTGGGCGATGGCGACTACACGGCATTGAGTGCAGGTGTATTCACCTTATTAACTGTCCCAAAAGATATTGATATTTTCTTCCCAATGGCGGCATTGTTGGGAGCACTAATGGGGTTAGGCGCACTGGCTTCACGTAGTGAGCTGGTGGTCATGCAAGCTTCCGGCTTTACCCGTTTACAAATTGCATTATCTGTGATGAAAACGGCTGTTCCATTGGTCATTGTTGCGATGTTTATCGGTGAGTGGATTGCGCCTGCGGGAGAGCAGTGGGCAAGAAACTATCGTGCAGAAAAAATTGTGGGTAACTCATTAGTGGTGACAGATGAGGGGATGTGGGCAAAAGATGCCAATGACTTTATCCATATTCAGCGGATTAATAATGCGACCTCGATTCAAGATGTATCGGTTTATCGCTTTGATGATCAACGTAAGTTGAAGTCAGTTATGTTTGCCGCAAATGGCGAATACGACTCAACAAATCAACTTTGGGTGCTATCTCAAGTGGATGAGTCAATTTTAAGTAGTGAGAAAAAAATCACAGGTTCACAGCGACTAACAGTAGATTGGAAAACTAATCTGACCCCAGAAAAACTGGGAATAGTTTCACTGAATGCTGACTCGCTATCCATTCGCGGCTTGTATCAATATGTCTCGTATTTAAAAGAGAGTGGCCAAGTGGCTGCTGTTTATGAGCTTAGTATGTGGAAAAAAATACTCGCGCCATTATCCGCAGCCGTCATGATGCTAATGGCAGTTTCATTTATTTTTGGGCCACTGCGTACCGTTCCTATGGGTGTTCGTGTTATTTCAGGTATCGTGGGGGGGTTCCTCTTCTACGTACTTAACCAAGGGTTTGGTAACTGGAGTTTAGTCTATTCGGTTCCCCCTATCATTGCTGCTGTTTTACCGAGCCTGCTATTTTTGATAGTGAGTATTGTTTTGCTAGTTAAGCGAAAATAACGGTAGGCCAATGAAAAATAAAAAACGGTAGTAAATTGAAAATCTACCGTTTTTTTTAGCCAAACAGTGCGTAACCTAGAGCGCTGATATAGGTTAATAACCCAGTTTGTGGTTGGAATAACTTTTTCCTGACGATAGATGTATTTGCTGGGTTATCAATAATAGCTAAAATATTTTCGCCACTGCGATTAGCTAGTTGTTGAGCAAGAGAAAACATTCCCCCGCATAGGCTATTATGGGTTTTGAATTTAAACGCTTTCTGACATTTTTCACGATAAATTCGCCTCTCTTCTTGCCGATAAGCTCGGATAGCCTGCATTTCAAAATCGCCTAAATACTTACAGGTAAATTGAGGGTTAATTGATTTATCTTCTATCTGTTGGGAATATTTAACTTTATGGCTTTTAATGTCATTTAGGATACTCGCCAATTCTGATTGACTTGTTTTATGGGCCAGAGTGGAATGGCTACTGGGTGATGTAGCGTAATTTTTAGTTCTCATTTTAGCTTTGCGGTTGTGGATAAAGTAGCTAAAAGATTACCGAGAAGATTAGATAATTGATTTTAAAAATGGATAGTAAATTTATTAAAAACAGCCTGAATATCTCAGGCTGTCCAGACTGCAGCCAAACATATAATGTTTGGCTGCAAGTCGAATAGGTTTTTAAAATAAACTAGGAAAATCAAATTATTGATTTTCGGCTGATAACACAAAGTGGGAAAAACCACGCTTTTATCCCGCTTTGTCAACAACCTCAACAGCCTGAATATCTCAGGCTGTTGTCGCAATTAACGTGATAACACGGGTAAATCCACGTTTTAAGGTTGGGGTGTAACTCGCCATTGCTTGTAACGCTTCGGCGGTACTCCTTCAATGTTTCCCATACGCATGGTTAGTAGACAATGAAGCGACTAGTTCGTTAACGCCAATCGTTAATTTACTGAATTTACTGCTATCTTTTCGGGTCATCACCACAAATACCCCAATGTTTTGCTGTGGTATCATCGCCATATAGGTATTAAACCCACCGCCACCACCGGTTTTCTGATAAATACCCGGAGTGCCATTTTTAGGTTTCATATACACCCACCCAAGGCCGAGTCCATCAGCATGGCCTGCAACATCCATCCCTTTAATTTCTAAAAGCTTTTCACGTGGGAAATAGATACCTTGTTCACGGGCTGCGGTGACTTTTCTTAAGTTACTGTCTGTCGATAAAAATTGTTGCATCCATTTTTGCATATCTGCAGGGGTAGAATACACGCCACCACTGCCTGCTGCTGCGAGTGTGTTATGGCAAGGGCTTGGTTTCGTTCCTTCCATTAAACGGGCACATTGAGCATTATTTGGCGTGTAAGTGGTATTTGTCATCTTAGCCGGAGAAGTCACGTAATGGCTAAATAACTGTGGGTATGAGTGCCCTGACGCTTTAACCATCGCATCAGCGAGTAAATCATATGCAAGGTTGGAGTAGGAGGCTTCTGTACCCGGTGTTGCATCTAACTTGCCAGTTTTTAGCCATGTCCAGCGGTTATCTTGAGTTGGCCAAATAAAAACAGGACGTCCCCATTTCCCACCGGGTTGTTCACGAGGTAACCCACTGGTATGGCTTGCTAAATGATATAAGCGAATAGGTTGCCCACTGGCATTATCAGGAACATTAACACCGTGGTAGGCGTACTGTTGCAACGGATCAGTAATTAACAGTTTCTTATCTTGCTCGAGCTTAATTAATATTTCGCTTGTCATTAATTTTGTAATTGATGCAATGCGAATTAATGAATTTGGGCCCGGTTTTTTACCATTACCCGGCGCAGTTTCACCATAATAGCGCGATAGCGCCTGATTATTATCGATAACAATAATCGCCATGCCTCGCGCATCACTTTCATTAAAAATGCGATTAGCATATAAATCGACAATCTTAGCGACGCGCTCGTAAGTCCTTCTATCTCCCTCAAAAACCTGCCAGTCTGAGGATTCAACATCATTACTTTGCAGAAATTTTGGTGCTTTTTCTGTCTTACTTGAACATGCCATTAACACTAAAGATAATGCGGATACAGACAGAACTTTTAGAAATGATTTCTTCATGTTGGAAGCCAGCCGATATGATTGTTTGCAAATAGCTTTTCAGCCAATATTATTTTTTCTTAGCGAAAATCTTCATGACGACACCAATTAAGATGCCAATAAAGATACCTGTTGCTATCCACCCAACAAAACCCATGATTAAACCTTAAATATTGACATTAGATTGCAGATAAACTAACAAAAATAATGACCTGCCGCCAGTCACAGAGCCTCGCGATAAGAAAAATAATTTGGGAAAAGTTAACATACTCATTAATAGATATATAAACAAAAGAAGCTTTCCCTGTGATTTTATCAAATCTAAGGAATATGCTTTTTTTTTAATCGAACAAACAACATCTTCACGAATAAGTGTTGCCAGTAGGCATAAGGCAAGTATAATGACAGCGTTTTCCAAGAAACACATCACTTCGTGCCGGAGTGGCGGAATTGGTAGACGCAGTTGATTCAAAATCAACCGCCTTCGGGTGTGCCGGTTCGAGTCCGGCCTTCGGCACCATAAGAACATCAAGAGACGTCAACCGACGTCTTTTTTTGTATCTGAAATCCAGTGTTTGCAAGGCTTCCCCCGTGTTTTCAGTCAATGCATGTCAACCTAACTCAACCCACATCAACCTCCGAGTGAGTATACATCTGAGTATATACACCGCTTCGATAATGAATGTATACTCATTATATCTCGAATTACCGATGCTAAAGCAATACAGGCGCAGCCTGTGGCGTAGGTACATAGTTGATTATGTCACTCGAAATCATCAACTGTAATCTGAGATATCTCGTTTATATACTCACTCTGGGGTGAAGAGGACAAAGAATATGGCATTAACCGATATGAAAGTTCGTGCAGCTAAACCAGACGAGAAAGCTTATACACTGACAGACAGTGATGGCTTGTTTCTTTATATTCACCCCAATGGTTCTAAATATTGGCGCTTCCGTTTTCGCTTTGGCGGCAAACAACATTTAATGGCTTTTGGTGTATACCCTGAAATTTCTTTAGCAGATGCCAGAGAAAGAAGGGATGCCGCTAGAAAGCAAGTTGCTTTAGGTATCGATCCTCGTGAGCTCAAGAAAGAATTAAAGGAAGAGCAGCAAAAAGAGTTCAATACCTTTGAGAAGGTTGCTCGTGATTGGCATGCAACAAATAAGAAGTGGTCAGAAGGTCATAGCCATCGAGTACTCAAAAGCCTTGAGGACAATATCTTTGCTGCTATTGGTAAGCGTAATATCGCTGAACTGAAAACTCGCGATCTACTCGAACCGATTAAAGCCGTAGAGATGTCTGGACGTCTTGAGGTGGCGGCGCGTTTACAACAACGTGTAACAGGCATCATGCGCTATGCCGTACAAAGCGGTTTAATTGACTATAACCCAGCGCAAGACATTGCTGGTGCAGTTGCCACTGGTAAAAGAGTTCATAGAGCAGCATTAGAGCTTAAACGCCTACCTGAGTTCTTACAACGTATTGACGATTATAAAGGAAGACCTTTAACTAAACTTGCCGTCAAACTTACCTTGTTAGTCTTCATTCGTTCCAGTGAACTACGCTTCGCCCGTTGGGATGAAATTGATTTTGAGAATGCCATGTGGACGATCCCTGCTGAACGCGAAGCGATAGAAGGGGTTAAGCACTCCCATCGTGGATCAAAAATGCGTACTCCTCACTTAGTCCCTTTAAGCCGACAAGCCATTGAGATTTTAAAACAGATCTATCAATTCAGCGGTAACCATGAATTGATATTTATCGGCGATCACAACCCTAGAAAACCGATGAGTGAAAATACGGTAAACAACGCATTACGAGTGATGGGCTATGACACTAAGACAGAAGTATGTGGGCATGGCTTCAGAACGATGGCGTGTAGCTCGTTGATTGAGTCAGGGCTATGGTCGAAGGATGCAGTAGAAAGGCAAATGAGCCACCAAGAACGCAACTCAGTGAGGGCTGCTTATATTCATAGAGCTGAACATATTGAGGAACGGAGGCTGATGGTGCAGTGGTGGGCTGATTATCTGGATGCGAATAGGGAGAGGGAAATTTCGCCGTTTAGTTTTGCGAAATTAGGCAATGAGATAGTGTGAGGGTTGCAGATACAGTTTTGCATACCTTGCTAGATATTCATCAAAAGCTGGTTAGCCAAGAAAGCGATTTAATTGCTTAGGTATGAAGGAGGGCTAACAGGACACGGTCTTCGCCACGAGATGGGGACTATCGTGAGAAAGGTTTTAATTTAGCATGGGTTGAAACCCAGCTGGCACATATCGATAAAAACGCGAACCGTGGCATGTATAACCATGTTCAGTATGTGGATGGACACAAATAAATGATGCAGCGGTATGCGGATTACATGGATGAGTTGGAGGGGAGCTTGGATAATGTGGTTAGTGTGAATTTTAAGTAACTAAAATAGCCATTCGTACGTAAATGCGTATAGATGGCTTTGTAAGATGGGTTATATTCGCGATTTCATGCAATTTATATCGAAAATTAGTGAAGCGGACTCCCTAAGCAGATGGTAATCCAAGTTTGTCAAAGAATGCACGGTTACGCTCTCCTGCAGCTTTCACCAATTGATCAAAACTAATCACTTCGATATAAGCGTGGGAAGGTTCGTTATAACCGAAATAGCCCATCCCATCAGATGTGATCCGCAAATTGCCCCGACGACAGCGTCGGTGCATAGATTCAGTGAGGTCACAAAGAACGTAACAATAGCCAGGTATGTCATTATTACCTGGAATTGGGCGGCCATTCTTTGTCGTTACCTTCCCTTCACGTATACGCTCTAAATAACTGAGTGCTTGATCAATAGGATCTTTATCTTCACCTTCTCGCATATCATTTCGCATTGGCCGTTTGATTTCGACAACGGTAATGGAGGCAAGTGGGAAGCTGTTTTGGTCATTAACAAGAAGTGGGTTGTCAAATACTTTCATGCTGAGTAAATCAGGTTCCTTTGTAGAACTATTGCCAGTGATAGGCATCGAGTTGAGCGTTTTATCCGAAGCTAAATAGTTATGAAATGCCAAACGTTCGTCAATTAACCAAAGGTTGCAGGAATCAAGGAAAATCTCGCCGGAATCTTTGCGCATAGGCATGATAAGTTCATGGATCATATCTTCACGGGCATATTTTCCGTCTTCTAGCCGCTCAATAGATTTTTGTAGAAGGTCAATAATCACCTTGCGGTGAGAAACATAATTGGCAAGATCTGACTTTTTAAGGTCCCCAGCTCTGCGTAGATACTCGCTTAGTCGCTCCTTATATTCTTCTACATGTTCTTTATTCTGGGGCTGCATGATATCGTGGCCTTCGCTCACCAGTTGGCGCTCTACTTCATACCACTGAGCATGTAAATGCAACTCTAGTTCTTTATCTGACTTCTCAGGGTCAACGATCAGTAAATCTTCTGGAACATAATTCGCAATAGGGCGATAGCGTGGTGCATGGTTGTCGATGAAATCATCCACTCTAACTTTTCCTGCGGATACATTTTTTGTTAGAACGTCTTGAAGGTACTCCTTGGTTCGAGCCAATATTGCTTCCCGAATATCTTTGAAAGTTACTTCATTGAGCATGTCTTCAACATCTTCAGTAATATCAAACGAAGTTCGTTCACTTCGCACATGTTGATTTAGATATTCGGAAGATACATAGCAGGTATAGGTGAACTCACCGGAAGAGTCAGATATTTTTGCGTAGAGACCAGGAAGTTTGCCTTGTATAGATTCTTCCTTAACAAGTCGATTAGCAGCACAGAGTGCTAACTGATGTTTTTTATTAACAGAGGCACGGAATTTGATATGAGTTAAGTCAAACGGATGGTCCCGAATTGTAATAGTTTCGATAAATGCGCTGGCATGCATATGTTCTTCGAGTAAATTATCAAGGTCAAAAATCTCGCCCAAATCCTCTAAAAGAATCTTAGGAGCGCTTCCTTGCCGCACAAAGTACCAGAGTACATGTTCCAATAATTGGTTAGCTATAGACAGACCTCTTGAAGGAACATGCTTGCGAAGGTTTTCATCAAAATTAATCAGTTTAATAATCGTACCTGGTTGTTGAGATGTGGCCTCAACAAGTTTTTCACCATGAATTCCTGATTTATCATTGAAGCGAAATATGCGTTTTTTAAGTTTGCTGTCAATATCGAAAAAGTGGCTTTCTATTTCAACTAAATCAAATGCCTTTAACCACATCAGACGACCAACACCTCGGCATCCCTTGTCAATTTTATGGTCGGAATCTAGAGTTTTAAATGACTTAACGTTGATTTCATTAAAACCACAGCCATTATCAATTATGGTGAATCCGATAATTGGCGGCTGAGACTTTATATCTAAATCCAAGTTAACTTGCGTGGCTCGATTAATGCGGAGAGTGATCTTTCCATCAGGAAGATTATTCATCTCTTCAATTGAATGGATGGAGTTTACCACAGCCTCGAATACAGGCATTAAACCGTGATTTTTGGGCAGCGAAGTGTTTCGTAAACGGCCTTTTAAATTTGTTTGTAAACTCACTGCTTAGCCACTCCCTTTTAATCGCTATTGCTGAAAAATTTGTGTACCTGTAAGTGAGCAATATTCCACTTATATGACTTAGTATTGTTCTAATCAACAAATACAGTGAATATAATATTATTAATTAGATTATTGTTTCTCATTGTAGCTGTATTTTACTGTGATTAATGGTGCTGATTGGACTGTTATGTATAGTAATTATAAATGCACAAATTATTTAAAGAAACATTGCAATCTTAAATTTGCTCAAGGATATACTCCCCTCCATCAGCAGCTTGTTGCTGAATAAAATCCAATTTTGCAACAAATGGAGATATATCTATTTGCTGTAATGCAAAAAAAAGTTGTTGGTACCAAAATGCCCATTCTTTGCGCTTTAGAGTATCTGCACTTTTAGGGGCGGCTTCTTCTATTATTCTCCTTGTAAGATGAGTGGGGTCTCTTGGAGTTATTTCATCTTCAAGGATAGCTTCCAGCGAGCGAAATTTTCCTTCAACTCGGCTACAAATTTCGTAGATATCATCCCATGTATTTAGCTTGTTTAGTAACGTTGTGTCTTGCACATTCCACTGAACTTGAATTGTAGGTTCAGGATCTGACAGGTTATTGATTTGAATTCTAATAAAATCTTTAGCTTCCTCATTGTATGGATAGAATGCTATACGACCAGTTTTATTCGAATCTTCAAATAGGTCTTTTGCTTTTTTAGCGTCTTGATTGCAAACATCACATAGCGGAATGAGATTATCAGGATGTACAGCAAAAATAGGATACTTTGACTTGCATAACTGATGGTCGTAATCTGCGCGCCACTGATCACCATCTGGCACACAAGCTCTGAATGAAGCCAACTCTTTCATACCACAAGCCTTGCATATATTGCCATTAATAGTTTGTTGCCTGTATTCATTGAAATGCGCTGTGATATTCGTGTCTTCAGCTGCTTCAACAATAGAAGTCAAATCTTTGGTTGAGCAATATAAATGAGTGCTCAACGATTTTAGGGCTTTGAAACATGGTTCAGGTAAAAAATTAAGTATACGCCTTTGAGGGGTATTAAAAAATGTCTGTAAATCCTGATTGTCCCTCATTATTTCAAATAATCGCTGTTTGATACTCTGGCCTGCTTCATTTAATGTATTGAAAAATTTTTCAAATTTATCTCTAGTTAAATCATTCTTGGCTCTAGAATCATTTTCTTTTGCGTTATCCCAGCAAGCTTGTCCTACGTGACTAGTAGTAAACAATGTTCTATTAAACGTATTTGTGCTTACAGCTTGCTCTAAAAAATATAGAAGTTCTGCATTTAGTAGCCTAAAAACCTCAAATCGCGGAGTATTGTCTGCTAATCGAAATAACATTACTGGCTTAACTTCCTTATTAAGTAGGCTTTTTCTGGTGACAATCCAAGGTGTTGTTCAATCCAATTCTTGGCGTGTTCATCACCTTGTTTTAACTGCTTACGAATTTCGTCTATGACACCTTGCGATATAAGCGAGCGTAGCTCAAATAAATCTTTAATCAATACATCAAATGATGCGCCGTAAGTTTCATTTTGGACTACTCTCATGTCTATTAAGCAGTTATCGTTTCGACGAAACTGATAAACATTATTTCGTTTTAATGATGAAATCATAAAGGGGGAGTGTGTTGAAATAAATAACTGGTTTTTTTCATTATCAACACCTATCGCACTTTCAACAAATGAATGGAAATAGGTTCTCCAGGATGGGTTTAAGTGTGTTTCAGGTTCATCAAGTAAAAATAGAGCTCTGCTATCTTTATATATCGAGGCCATAGATAAAATTTGAATTAATTGTGCTTCACCATCAGACAAGTCATCAAATTCAATACACTGTTGTCCATCCGTTAGCTTAAGAGATAGAATATGAATAGGTGATTTCCATTTTTGTGGTCTTCTTACTGTACCACTGAAGTTATCTTGTCTGAGGTGATGTTTGGTCTCACCTTGCCAATATTGCGCTGCTAAAAGTTGTAATCGATAGAGTTTTTCAAACAATATTTGCGGAGTGAAGAAACTACTCTCAAGAATGTTTTGCACACTATGACAGCTAAAATCTATCATGATTTCACCCGCTAAATAGTCCAATTCAAATTGGTTAAAGAACTCCTCTGAAGTTTTGTCTAATCTCGGTAATGCTTTAAATGAAGAAGAATGAATTTTACTTAAACAATTGATTAATTTTGCCATATCCAACAGGGCACTTGCATCATATGTAAATTTACGCAAGTCATAACGAAGCGTAACTGAATGAATCTTATTGAAACGCTGCTTTCCTTGCCATATGGATTTCTGCTCTTCGTCTGACATCATTCCCATACTTGCTAACATTAATGAAGTTGTGTCTTGATCAAAATATTTAAGGCGTGGTAATGCCGTTGCTCTTAAGCCGATATTAATGTTATCAGATGGTGATGATAATTCGGGTAAAGCTGGAAACAGGGCTGGGTAGCGAACTTGGTAATAGCTATAAACGTTCTTGTATTGTTGGTCAATCAACTCAATATCTGCTTCTGTTAGGTGTTTACCTTTTTCATTTTTCGTTTTATTGATGACTAGTAATCTTTGCTCCCAGGCTCGTTTTATATTCATCACGTCCAGATATTGAATCGAGTTCTTCATGAAAGCGCGCTGTAGGTTTTCATTTAAACCAGATGAATAGCCAATTATCTGGCTAGGTAAAATCTGTTCTTCTATATTTTCATTTTCAGAAGACGTTAGATCTAACCAAACACCATTACTATAGATAGTCACAGTACCATTTTGCTCGATACTGATTGAGTAAGTATTTGTTTGGGTTTCCGAATCATAAACTTGGTTGTTATAGCGAAGCTCAATTGATAAATTAGAGAACCAATTACGACATTTAAAGTCACTTCGTAAAAAACGTTCCAAATAGCCAAAGGTTTCAGCAATCAATTCTAATAGCTGAGATTTGCCAGAACCATTCAAACCAATAAAGGCAATGATATTTCCTTCGGTGGAATCAAAATTAAAAGTTTGATTCTTCAATCCCTTATATTGTCCTCTTAAGGCTAGTGACAATAAATGCATCAGATATTTTTCCTTTCTCGTGCTTTTTTCTCTTGTTTCAGTGACTTACGTTCAGATTTAATCTTTTCTAACAAGGATTCAGCACTATTTTCACCACTAATTAAATCTGGGTTAGCAGCACGCCAGTCAGCAGTAAGTTCGCCACGGAATGCTTTGGCAAGAATAGATTGAGTAAGGTTATTCACACGATTCAGTGCTACATTGGTTTTTTGCTCTATACTGTCAGCAAAGTCAAAAAGCTTTTCAACGTACTGAACGATTTCGGTTTGCTCTTCGATTGAAGGCAAAATAAACTTGAGTGCGGCAAGTTCCTTAGAATTTATATTATTTACACCACTCGTAGATCTTGAACCAATTTCTATGACATCTCTTACCACTCTCGAGCTCATTATATTCAAAAGGAAACTGGGTAATATTTTGTTCTCATTGCACCGGATTCGAATTAGATAGCCAGCATATAAAAAACCTTCATATTTTTGCTCAACTAATGCGGGTTTTGCTACTAAATCAAGGCTTCCATTCGATCTAATTACTAGTATATCTCCAGCTTTTAGAGCTAAAGTTTTCAGCTCTTTTTCTGTAAAATCAGCATACTTTAGATCTGAGGTATTTAGTTTTCTGTCACTAATGTTTGGAATTCTTATAACAGGGGTTTGCCCGCCATTGTAGTCACATTTTTTAGAGGTTCCATACCGTATATCAGTGGCTATTTCTCCAACTGTAACTGTAATGGGATTGTCTACTGAAACTAATTTCCCACTCACTGCTGCGGATAGAACAGATTGGCGAAAAGTATTCAAAAGCTCAGAAATACGTTCGAGACGAGTTTTGGTTTGTTCTACCTTGGTTAAGAGGGTATTGAGTTTATCAACGATACTTTTTTGTTCAGCTAGAGGGGGAAGTGGAACTGGTATTGTTCGCATATTAGCCTGAGTAAGCTTTAGCCGGGTTCCTCCATTGACATAACCTTGATAGTCAAATTGGTTTAAGTAGTGGAGAAGTAATTTGTTGTTTAAGCCATTTGGCCAACCTTTTAAAACGTGGGCGTGATTATTTACCCAGGTTTTCCCTGTCAGCAAATATGCTTTAGTTTTTAAATGGTCGAAAAATGGAACACCATCTTCACCGAGTGCAACTAATTCTTCATTAAAAAGATACCCATCAATTTTCCCTACTTCACCAGTAGCACCATAATATGGGAAAAGCTCACTAGCAAGTTTTCCTTCTATTCTAGACTGACGCTCATTGTTATTGACAGGGATTCGCATAGCATCAAGAATTTCAACGACTATTTCTAATTTTGTGGAAACCCAATCATTTGGAAAAATTTTTGCCATTACTCAATTCCTCCCAACGCAGCCAATAGCCCTTCCAGCTCACATAGTGCGGCTTCCAATTCTTCTTTCGTTTTTTGTGCTAATATACTTGGTTCAGGCAAGTCCTCTGCATCCACACTGTTTTTATCTTTTAGCCAGCTAATATCCAGTGAATCATCTTTAGTTTTGGAAATCCACTCGCGGCTAAAACAGCGCCAACGTGAATAGGCTAGACGGTCATCGACACCTTGGTTTTCTGCTATAGTTTCTTTATCGACGTCAATCTCTTGGGCATTGAAGCTATATTCACCTTCAGTTCGTTTACTGGTACCGTCTGAGTTGTCACCGAACACTTTTTCAAACGCGCCTAGGTGTGGGTCTGTGCCAAATTCTTTTGATGTAAAGCCAATATCCGAATTACCAAACGGAGTACGTTTACCAAAGCTAGGCATATTAGTTCGTAGATCGTAGACCCAGACATTCTCAGTGCAATTTTCTTCTTGATATTTGTTTTTAGCTGAGCCTTTAGTGAAAAACAGAACGTTGGTTTTAACACCTTGAGCGTAAAATATACCTGTAGGTAAGCGCAGTATGGTATGTAAATTACATTTATTCATTAAATCACGGCGTACATCTGTGCCCACACCTGCTTCAAACAAAACGTTATCAGGCAATACCACTGCAGCGCGACCACCAGGTTTAAGGTTACGATAGATGTGCTGCAAAAACGCTAATTGCTTATTGCTGGTTTTATAAGTGAGGTCATCGCGGGTATTAGATGCTTCACCGCCTTTACTGGTACCAAAAGGTGGGTTTGCTAAAATAACATCAGCTTGTTTTAATGACTTACCTGCCTCACCTAAGGAATTCCCTAAGTGAACTACGCCTTCGTTATCTCCTTCCATGCTATGGAGTAAGCAGTTCATTAAGGCTAAACGTCGGGTGTTGGGGACCAATTCGACACCGACAAAGGCTTTGTTTTTTTGAAAATCGGCGTCTTTCGCGCTTAAATCCATATAGTCATCGGTTTGTTCACGCATGTAGAGATCTGCCGCAACCAAGAATCCAGCTGTACCTGCCGCTGGGTCTTGTATTATTTCTCCAACTTGAGGTTTGATACAACGCACCATGCTGTTGATCAATGCACGAGGTGTAAAATACTGGCCAGCACCCGATTTAGTTTCACTCGCGTTCTTCTCTAAAAGTCCTTCATACAAATCACCTAGGCCGTCTTTCTGCGCGCTGAACCAGTCGATTTGGTCGAGAGTTTTGATCATTTGCTCTAAGTGACGAGGTTCACGCAAGCGTGTTTGTGCATCGGCATAAATAGCACTAATTAGTGGGTCTTCGTGAACCTGAACTTCAATGGTTTTACCTGGCTCGTTTGGATCGGCTTCTGTACGCTTACCTGTAGATAAAGCTAATAGCATAGCTTTATAGTCATTGAGTAGGTTAATACCTGACTTAGCATTGATATCGGTCCAACGGCATCCCTCTGGTAACGGATGTTTTTTTAATGTCCCTGCTTCTGTATTTTCGTGCACCATTTTAACAAATAGTAAAAGTACCAATTCGGTTACATAATCACTGTAGTTGATTCCATCGTCACGCAGTACGTCACAAAGATTCCAGAGTTTTTGAACGATGTCGTTGTTGGTCATAATTGTCTCTTCATTAAATTTTTATGTCTATTGAGCTTAGGCTATTTTCTGTGGCCAAATGGCATCACTGAGCTCATTTAATACGGTATTAAGTTGATTACCGAGTATCTTGTCAAATTGCTTAGCACCACCTTGCTCAGAAAAACGATTGTTCACGAACTCATGGTCAATGATAACTTCGTGTACTAGTTGTTTTGCTAAACGATCGAGCCATTTACGCTGTGCAGGGCTCCAACTATGGCTTTGATAAATACGTTGCATTGCTTGCGCTACTCGTTGGTTAAAGGGGATTAGTGGTTCCCTTAGGACAGCTCGGCGGATATGACCAATAATACTGGCGGCAATGTCTTGGTTAGTTTGATTACGTACGGCACTTTGCAATTTGGCTTCTGAATAACCCGCACTATCCAATAATAATTTTACTTCCTTCAATTGCTCACGGGTAAGATCTCTAGGTTTATTGATAATGACAGAAAGAGCGGCACTTTGGTTGAGCTGTTCTTTAATAAATTGAGTAAAGCTATCCAAATAGTCTTCAGGTTTTTGGTGTACACCATAGCTTTGTGTTCGTTCACGAAGCTCATCAAAGTGTTCAGAAATCAAAGGTTGGCGTTCGCTACCCAGTAAATGATTAACTTCAGCCAATTGGTTTAGCAGGCCACTGTGTTGAGTGATGAAGATTGCTGCTTGTTTAGGTCCTAGCTCCTGTAAGTGCTTATGTAGATTTTTAGGCTCTACCCCCCACAAATCTTGTAGCTCGTTCAGTTTTTGTCTTAACGTTGGTTTATTTTCCGCTTTTTTCTCTGCTTTACGTAAAACACGCATGACTTTTTGGCTGAGTTGACTAAGAACAACATCTGCATGGCTTTGCTCTGGCGTATCTCCTGGGGCAATCAAAGCTTGTTCCAATAGTTCTGGGGTGGTAATTTCATCAACCAATTGTTCCAGTGTGATGTTAGGATCTTTTACTAATGGTTTCATTGTATTGACGTCAGCGAGAGCTGCGTATATATCAACAGGATCGTAGATACGAAATACAGTTTTCCCAATATCATCACAGCGGCGCGTAGCACGACCAATCATTTGCTCGTACAAAATTCGTGATTTAACGCGACGCATAAACACCAAGTTACTGATTTTAGGTACGTCAATTCCGGTAGTGAGTAGGTCGACAGTAATGGCAATATTTGGGTAACGTTCATTTTTATATTGTCGAATTAGTTTGTCTACTTGATCACTTTGACCTGTGATTTTAGCTACCGCAGCTTGATTATATTCACCGTTGTACAGCGCTTTGAATTCATCATCCAGTAAGCGCTTAACCATGTCAGCGTGTAGGTCTGTAGCACAGAAAATGAGGGTTTTCTCATCACCAAATGGGTCAAGCTCTTGAACCAATTGCTCACAGATAACTCGATTAAAGTTTTCGTTAATCACTCGCCGGTTGAAAGCATCTACCTCGAAATTGAGTTCATCATCCAGTTCCGCACACTGTACTTCACCCGTTTGAGTATTGATTGCACTGACTTTTTCACCTTTGGCAAAAGTAATACCATTCTGGGTGAGTAGTGTTTCATAGCGGATTGGAGGTTCGTGGTCAATCAGCCAGTCATCTGCGACAGCTTCACGGTAGGAGTAAGTGTAAACGGGCTTACCAAAAATCTCGCTAGTATGTTTTGCGGGTGTGGCTGTTAAGGCTATTTTGACTGCGTCAAAATATTCCAGTACTCGGCGATAGCTGGAAAGATATTGGCTGGTATCACGCGTGGATAGCTCACCATCAGTCATCTCTTGGTCTAGAGTATAACCCCTATGAGCTTCATCGATAATGATGCAATCAAATAGATCAACTGGTGGTGGAGTATCGCTTATAAAAATACGATGAACCATGGCTTGTACTGTCGCAACCTGAATACGAGTTTCGGCTTCTGTTGCCATATCACTAAGCTCAGCAATATTATAAATTTTTGATAATGTATGGTTTTGTTCTAACGGTGCTTCGTTAAAGGCATCAATCGCTTGTTGCCCAAGAGCTGTGCGATCAACTAAAAATAAAATACGCTTGAATCGTTCAGTTTTTAGAAAACGATACATTAAGCCAATGATAGTTCGTGTTTTACCTGTTCCGGTTGCCATAGCCAATAATGCACTACGTATTTCTTTAGCTAATGTATTTTCCACTGCGATAATGGCTTTTTGTTGATAATCACGTAGTTTAAGATAACCAAATGGCTCTGTCTTAAGTTTTTGCTGAGCGGCATCTTTACTACGTTTAAGCTGGTCAATGAGGCCTTCTGGTGTATGGAAACCTGGTAATGCGCGCTTAGTATTAGCGGAATCGCGTACATCTCGAAACCATGTACCTGATTGCTCGGCTAACTGCGGTACATAGGGACGTCCATTACAGGAGTATACAAATGGAACTATATAGTGGCTATCACTCTCATCTGGCCAAGCAATAGTTTCTCCAGCTAGTTCCCATGCGCCTTGCATAGGGGCTGTTATGTTAAAGCCTTTACTGTAGCGTTCGGCTTGAGAGATTTTCCCTGCGACATTAGTATTTTCTTTTTTCGCTTCCACTATTGCGATTGGTGTGAGACCTGAAAATAGCACGTAGTCAGCTCGACCTTTTTCGTTCTTATGATTGGTTGGCCATTCGGCTATGGCAATGTTTTTTCCTTTTTCAGGACGAGTACCTTTTTGAAAGGTAAGAGCTTCGCTATCAGCTTCCCAGCCAGCTTCTGTTAATTGCTGGTCAATAAGAATCCGAGTTAAGGATTCATCTAAGACAATATGTTGAGTTGCAGCATATGCATTACGGTTGAGCTGTTGTCGTTGTGAGGCCTGGACTTTTTGATCTTGGCTTGCTAATTGAGCGAGAAGTGCCTTGATTTTTGTTTCATAGTCTTGTCGTTGTTGATTCAGAGCTTGTTCATGATCTGCCGCTTGCTGTGCTAATTCACGTGATTCTGCATCCATTGCGTGAGCAAGAGCTTCATACTCATTTTTTTCTTGAGCGATGAGCTCGTTAAGCTGTTGGCTTGAACCAAGGTCGATGTTGGCTTGTTGTAATTCATTTTTGAGGCGTGTGATTTCATTTTGTAAATTACGTAGCTGTTCGCTGGGATCTATTGGGGGATGGAACGGGCCAGGTTTGAATTGGGTTCCCATTTTACCAAAAGACTGATGAAACCAGATAGCTAGTTTGCGAGCGATGATTAAGCCATTAATAGCTTCCCGGTGCTGAGTCTTGAACTGGTGAGTAGCCTTATTACCTTCTATGCGCAGAGTATGAAATAGTTCCCTTACAACAGGTTCTAGTTTCAGCTCACGATGTATTTTATAGAGTAGGTCGGCTTGTGTAGTTTGTGCATCGAAAGGTATTCCAGCCAAAGCTGCAATATGTTGAGCTAGTGCTTCTCCCAGCTGACGAAGTTTAATGAGTGTTGTGTTAGGGTCACTAGAAAATGTTTGTTCTGCAGAGCGGGCTAGCTCGACAAATAATGGATCATGTTCAGCAAGGAATTCAAAGTTGCTGGTTTGATTGGGGAAAATCATAATACAGAAACTCCACTTTACTTATTGGCCAGTGTCATTTGGGATTCGTTCTAACAGGTCACTCAATTGGCAGTCGAATAGTTGACACAATTTATCAAGTGCTTCCAGATCCACTTTTTGAGCAGTCTCTTTATAGAGTAATGTTACTGTAGCGCGACTAAGCCCCGTCTCTCTGGCGACATCTGCAATGCGTAGCTTATGTTCACCCATCATGCGGGCTAGGTGGCAGCGGATCATGGTTGCGGCTCTTGCTGAATAGTTCAAATATAGGAAGAGTATAAGTATATCACAAATTGCTAATTAACGTGGTAATTTGTAATTTTAAATTATATTTTTTAGCTTAAACTCTCATTTTTAATTATTTGGACTAAAGAGAATATTCAAGGAGGGAGGATAGATAAATTTTCTTATTACCCAAACAACACATTTCATCTATTATTTTTTCACTCCCTCAGCTCATCATTTATCTGCCAATTATCCAACGGAAAATTTTTTTTCAATCATTACCAACAGAGCAACGTCAGTTTGTTGGTAAACAAGTGTTGCCCAAGTTGCATACTCTCTCGCATCAGAGGGTATGTAGTAGGTTATGACATTATGCTAATTTGAATAGCCATTCTTGGTGTTTTCTTAAAAATTCAAAATTACTAAAATTTACCATCACATTTTATCCTTCAAAAAATTCCTCATCGATACGTTTCAAGTACAGGATTTGTTCGTCACGACTGCCGATATTATAGCGAAGCATCAATTTCGCTAATTCTTGCCCATTGATAAGGACGATACGCATGCCTAAGTTTTTTGCAGTTTGTATTGCTGATTGAGTGAAGTCAGATGTAGTGACAAATATGCCTTTCTGTGCTTTCTTGAGGTTAAGGGAACCGAAGAAATCACGGATATCTCCTGAACTGACATTATTTCCTTCAGCGTAACGCTTAGCTTGTATATAGACTTGATCTACACCTAATGGATCTTGACTAATGACTCCATCAACACCGTTATCACCACTTTTGCCTAGAGTATGAGCCATTCCTTCATTGGTGCCGCCATATCCCATAGCAAGTAATAAATCAATAAGTAGTTGTTCAAAAAAGGCAGGACTAACTTTACGAGTACGAGTAAGAATTTCTGATGCTAGAGTGTCATTGATTTGTATGTAAGCCTTACGGAGAACTTCATCTGGAGTTATTTCTTCAATATTTTTATCATCAGATTGAGTTAATTTTGCTCGCCCATTATCTTGACCTTTAAATGCAATGAACTCATCGAACTGTTTTAGGTAATTATTATCTACGATAATGTTAGGGTCGTTAACTGCCAATTGTCCTCTTTCCGTTAAGACAAAATGTGCACGGCGTGTAACTTCAAGTAATCCAGCTTTAGTCAAATAAGTTCTAGCCCAACCTATACGATTATCTAAAACAGTTTGTTTACCACTAGGTAGACGTTCTTCCCGTTCAGCATCAGTGAGTTGAAATTTATCAGATAATTGATTGATGACATCGCGAAGTTTAACTTCTTTTCCACCAGCAGCACCTACAATTTCTAAAAACGGGCGCATAAAGGTTTGGTAGTTAGGTATCATTTATCACCTTTTAACTATGAATTCATACATTAAGGTTGTCATATTTGAAGCATCATAAGCTTTTAGTTTAAAAACCTGTCAACTTGTTCTGGTTAGTACGTCTATAAGATGTTTTTTCTGTAAGACATAAATAAAATTATTAATTAAAACAAAAAGTAAATTGTTTATTTTAGCGTATTAATTATAACGACTCTTATTGCTGAGCTTAATAATTAGAGGATATGAGAAAATTAGCAAAAGAACAATGATTCGTGTTGAGTTATAGCGTGGTTGAGACTGTTATTTGTAAAGTAGTCACGACATTGCACACAAAACCAGTCCATGACCTTTAAAATTGGTGAAACTGACTGAATGTGTGTATTCAGCCGTTCCTTGCCTCGTAAGCTCTTGAGCTTGCTGATGAGCAGTGGACAGTGTTCTGCTGTTTGAGGCTCTAAATGGGTAAACCATGACTCTGTCTGTGTTTTGTACAGTGTGGCAGACCCACCTTATAAATTAGAATGCCCTCGGGTAGTGCAGGCAGTACGTTTAGTGCATACGGCACCTAAAACGCACTGAATCGCATCAGGGATGGTATAGGGATTGTGGATGAGTCATGGTGGACATTAACTGGAGGAGGTGGATAGTTTACTGTTAGTAGCGCTAGTGTCTTAAGATGCAAGGTAGGGGTTGGGGCCTCTAGATTCAGCAATACGATTCTGTAACCATTGCTCAATTTCACTCCGTAACCAACGTGAGCTACGGCCTAGTTTGATAGGCTTAGGAAACTCACCATCTTGGATCAGCTTATAAAACCACTTATCCGTTAACCCCGTTAGTTTAGTGATAAATTTCATGTCAATGAATTGGTCGTTCAGTAGTGGGATGTCAGTTGTTTGAATAGTCATTGTTTGTTTCTCCGATAATTGAAAAGGAGAAGGATTCGAAAAGGGATAATAGGTGTGACGGGAATCCTTCAAACAATAACTGGCTGGCGTTATTTTTGATTTAGCGTGAAAGATTTACTTTTGCCCATATATGAAAATTACCCCCTGAGTCAGGGGGTAATACATTATGATGTCATTTTTCACTTGCCTATTTTTTATTTCGTTTTCGTCCAATTTGTCTTGCGGTCGGAATATCACTGATCTGATAAATACGGCGTTCTGTACGCTGACTATCTTTGCCTAAATAACTTAATATATATTTCATACCACTACGTCCATCCTCGTCGGAATATTCAATAACACGCTCACCAGGAACTGGATAATATGGTTTTGGTTCACAGTGGTGTGCATAACCTTCACCTTCAGTAACTTCTTCCCATATATCGCGAATATCTTCCCAGAAACGCCATACCTTCTGATGACGTTGACCATTAATGTAAAATGCTGCGTGAATATGCAAACGATGTTGCTCTCCATATTCTAATACCCATGCAAAACCTACAATGCTAGAAATATCTTTTACTTGTTCAATTAACAATGTCATATCCGAAGTGATTTGATGAATATCGGCATATTTAAATGATTCACTGTTTTTACGATAAGCAAAGTCGATACGCAACATAAGGAGTTTTGAATAATATTCAAATAGGTCATCTTGATGATTAAATAAATCATGTTGTAATAAATAGTCTGGTTTGTGATTAAAATTAATTGTGCTTTTCATAATGGTTATCCTCAGTGATTAATGTTTCTCATGGGATAACGGTATGTTTTAAATTTTGAATGAAATAAATCATTATGGTTCTACGCGGGAAATTATCATCAATCATGAATTGCTAAGAAATTTCATTTAATCAGTGAAAACTTAAAAATCAGTAGGTACTGATTCAAATATTTCTTCTGGCTTATTTTAATCCCATTGATATGGAAGAGTGGATACTCGACTCACCTTTCATGAATCTAACTACAGTTATTCATAGTAATGACTGAGAATGAATAGCCAGATTGAACTCAATACTATTTTGGGGAGTGGATTAATCAATTATGATCTTTATAATATTAAATAACCTTCTTTATTAAATAATACTAATTAACCTTAATGAAATATTTTAACTAAAAAATGGAGAGGGAAAGCATGGGTTAACTTGTCTAGGATTTGAGTGCTTTGAATGTTCAGACTTTGACTAAGCGCTCCTTGATGACAAGTAGGTACTACATTAGAATTGTTTTCTTCCATAAAAAGCATCTTTTGTGATTGAGTACCTGGAATTTATCTTGTTTTTATCAAAATTAGTCATGAATAAATCATGGAAATTTGATGTGAAAAACAAGTATAAATCATGAGGTTTTAATGGTAGCATCTTGTCATTATCACGGCGTGATTTACTGGAGGAGAGATGGCTTTTAATTATAATGATTACTCAACGGAATTCAGTAAGAAGACACGTTCTGAGTATGATGTCTTATTGAATAGTAATAAAAGGGAATTAATTTATTATATTCATCGCTTACAGAGTTATAGAAATTGGCGAGCTTATATTTCAGATTTGAATTACAATGATATTAGTAATATAAAAAAACAAATAGAAAACTCGATAAATAAATTTACATATCATGATGGTGATATAAATAAATTCATTGATAGAATGTTAAATAATTATCATAATCACGGCATTCGAGAAAGTGAATTTGAATGGTTGAAAAGTGATGAGCGAGCATGTTTTTTAGTATTATTAACCTTATTAATTAAGGATACTAGACCTGATGATTTAATCGGTATAGAAGAAAATAACAAACTTAATCTTCAATCTGGCTCTATTTATTACTCTATCATTGCTTGGTTTGATAAATTCACTGAGCCAAGAAGTCAGCGAAGTGGAAGGCATGAGAATGAAAAAAAATTAAAAAAATATTATGAAAGGTGCATGGGCTTAGACGAAAATTCAGTTTTCAGCTGGCTTATGGGTATGAATGATGTAGGTGAAATAAATTATTGTTATAACTACTTGCAACGCTTAGGTATGAATACGTTAGTTGTTGCTGTGAGTAATGAGAGCGCAGAATTTATATTTCGCCTAGGTGAAAAATATAATGTTAATAAAAAAGCAGTTTTAATCGCTTTTTTTGACTACCTATACTTATCATCAGATATAGGTGTTTTTGCTGCTGAAAACTTAAAAATGAAAATGGCGAGTGCACTCTCTTCTTGGAAAAATAGAAAAAATAAAGAAGGCTATGTTGATGTGCATTTTGATATCAAAAAAGAAAATATTCCTAAGCTGGATGAACTTAAAAAACGATTTAACGTAATGTCTAAAAAGGATGTCGTCAATGCGTTGATAGAATATATGTATGATAAAAAAGAATAGTCTTTCTAGATATATTCAATAGCAAGTTTAAAATTTTTTCAGATATATATCATTTTAGTGATATCTCATCCTTGATATCTCAATAAACCATCAGCCACCCATTTGGGTGGCTGATTTATTTTGAGGTTAATATGAAAAAATTATCGGGCAATGCCCTTATTCGTCGTCATCTCCGACGCTACCCTCGTTCACTGCGTCAAACCTTATTAAAAGAGCTCAATCAGCTTGTTACCTATCAGCCTGTGATTGGTATCATGGGCAAGACTGGTGTCGGGAAATCCAGTCTGTGTAATGCCTTATTTCGCAGTCAAGTTTGTGTTGTCAATGCTGTTGTCGCTTGTACTCGGCAGCCCCAACAGGTCAAGTTACGCTTTGGACGGCACACACTAACGCTAGTTGATTTACCCGGTGTCGGAGAAAGCCAAGCGCGTGATGAGGAATATCGTGAACTCTATCGTAAGTGGATACCTAAACTCGATATGGTGTTTTGGGTTTTGAAAGCCGATGATCGCGCATTTTCTATTGAAGAACAGTTTTATCAAACAGTATTCACGGAGTATAACGGACAGCTACCGGCTATTACTTGGATTTTGAATCAAGTTGATAAGATAGAGCCTGTAGAGCAGTGGCACTGGGCATCCGCACAACCTTCAAAACAGCAGCAAGCTCATATCACATTGAAACGACATGCTATCGCCAAACAAATGCATATCTCTGCAGATTCCATCATTCCGATATCTGTTAAAGGCCGATATCATCTCCCCCAATTGGTGGAGGCGATTATTACTCGTCTCCCAAAGCAGGCACGTAGTCCCTTAATCCCACATCTACAAAATGCCTATCAGACCACAACGGTTATCAATCATGCACGTAGCTCTTTCGGTGATACGGTCGTAGATATCATTGAGCGCGTGATTGATTTCGCTCCACTTCCCCAAGTCGCTCGACATGCTCTCAAATCAACAACGCATCATATCGCTCAAGCAGCGCGCTCTGTTTGGTCATTTTTCTTCAATTAATTCAATTGCATCCCTGAAATACTAACCTATAGATAAATGATTTTACGTTGTCATGATCGAATTTGTCGATCGAACCGATCGGTTTTTTTCATTATCCATACGGAAATGATGGCTATACAATCTCTCAGAGGTATCAATGAATTAAATTTAATTATAAAAATCAATGCGATAAGTCGCAGGGTTTGTCACGTTATTAAGAATGGAAAACCATCAGTCTCTTATTTAGAGCTCACTCTTTGTTCGCATTAATGAGTTCTTACGGTCCTATATCTGAATAGGAAAAATAGCTAATTGGAAAATATCATGAAAACAAAACTCATTATTTCTGCATTTTTTATTTCGGCTTTAACACCGACATTTACTCACGCTTTTGGTAACCAACACACTTGGATGAGTAACAAAACACAAGGCGTGACCGAGTTTGTCATTCTGGGGCAGGGCCAGTCTCAGCTTTATCTGTCTTGTGAAGATAAAGGCGATAAGCCTATTAGGATTATTTTTACCGATATGAATGGTCATCAGACTAGCATGGATTCCGGGCAGTATTTGGAAATGAAATTTGACGGAAAGGAGATATATCAAATCAGTGACAGTTCAAGCCGAGTCGGCTCAAGTCACGTCGAAGTCGCGTGGGATAATTTACGTCATGAAAAACAGGTCACCGTCTCTGCTGACGGCGGCCAGCCCGTGACCTTTACCTTAAAGGGGGCAGCAAGCGTTATCCCTGAAATCGGGAATAACGGTTGCTGGACTCAATTTATCCTCTAAGTGCCCTTTGGACTCAACGATAAGAGACCTAACTCACTGAAGCCACGGGATAGTAAAAACCGTGACAGCATTAATCGAGTGGGGGATGCCCCCTTATTCGAGATCAAGTCCGACATATCCGTGATTTTTATGCTCATTCCATCATAAGGATACTCATTATGAAAAAACTCATTTTTGCACTTTCGCTGGGGCTGATGACGTGTTTCGCCTATGCAGAAAAAGCTCCTATTCGACTCAGTGAAGGGCCCAGTAATGCCGGGCGTTCATACAGTAAAATCTATATCACCTCAAACGTTGATAGCGTGGTCATCAAAAAAATCTTAGTTAATCGCGGCAATTGTAAGGATGCGGAATACCGTCCTTGGAAGCCCATTAGGCTGAATTTTGGTAATACCTACACACGTCTATTTACGGGTAAAAGCCCGGGAATACCGTGCAATGTCATCGAAGTCGCCGTGGATACCAACCAAGGCGTTTGGACATTTGATTTCAATCCCTAATGTGATCATGTCAATTCTTACCACTAAAGGCCTGCTGCTTATCAGCAGGCCTTTTTGTTTACTGTCGTCATGACACTTCTTAGGTATCGGTAGTCAAACAGGTGGTTTGTAGTCCTGTTCACTCATCATTTTTATTACCCGTTATTAATTTATTAACAGGAGAAATCATATGTCTTCCTCTTATTCTGCTTCTGCGCTAGAACCAAACTCATTTATTCTCGCTAATGTCGTGCCGCTTTCAGCTAGACCAAATTTCTGGCAAAGCCACTTTGGTACAGTGAAAGGCTTCGCCACGTTTGAAGTAGTGATTTTCACTATCATGGGCCAGTTCTGTGATGAATATACGGGCGGCTATTGGGAGTACTGCACTTTACCCAACGGTGGCGCATTTATTTATCCTGATTTGGGCTCTGAAAAACTCACACTGTTCAATATGCACAATGGCAATGAAGAGATTCTAAGCCCTGAGGCAGCTGGAGTGGCTGTTTGCTTGATGCTGTATAGCCAGTGGTCGTTTAGAACGGAAAGTGAGCTGCTAGTTGAGCGTTTCTACCAACTTCGTGACTACGCTATTCAACACACTGAAAGCTCAGCTATTTTCCATCTTATCGATTAACTCTCTCTTAATTCATTCTTTCAGTTTTACCTATCTTATTTATATTCAAGGAAATTCATTATGACTCGTTTAGCTTCCCGCTTTGGTGCGGCGAATAGCATTCGTCGCGACCGCCCGTTAACTACAGAAGAATTATTTCGTACTGTACCGAGTGTTTTCTCAGAAGAAAAACACGAATCCAGAAGTGACCGATATACTTACATCCCAACCATTACCTTACTCGATAGCCTTCAAAAAGAAGGTTTTTATCCGTTCTTTGCTTGTCAGACGCGGGTACGTGATACCAGTCGTCGAGAGCATACTAAGCACATGCTACGGCTCAGGCGACATGATCAAATCACAGGAATCCAAGTGCCTGAAATTATCTTACTTAACAGCCATGATGGCTCAAGCAGCTATCAAATGTTGCCGGGATTATTTAGAGCGGTGTGTCAAAATGGTTTAGTTTGCGGTGATACCTTTGGTGAAGTGCGTGTACCACATAAAGGCGATGTGGTAGGCAAGGTGATTGAAGGGGCTTATGAAGTATTGGAAACCTTTGATTCAGTGGCTGAAAAGCGTGAACAAATGCAATCTCTCATGTTATCTCCACCAGCACAGCAAGCCTTGGCACAAGCAGCTTTGACGTATCGCTTTGGTGAAGAATATCAACCCATTACCGAGGAACAAGTATTACAGCCTCGTCGCTGGGAAGATAAGAAAGATGACCTTTGGACGGTATACCAACGTTTACAGGAGAATTTAATCAAGGGAGGATTATCAGGTAGAAATGCAAAAGGTAAACGCGCTCGTACTCGTTCGGTGAATGGTATTGATGGGGGTATTAAATTGAATAAGGCATTGTGGATAATGACTGAAAAGATGTATGAGTGTTTTTCAATTAATTAAATATAATATTTTATCGAGGAATATACCTAAATATATTCCTCTGTTTTTTATTATATTAGATAGCTTTGTAAGACTTTAACATGTCTGTGTTTTTTAAAATGAAATTATAATGATTGTCAGACTCTATATCCTTTTCATAACAAACCAACCATTGATTTAATATTATCCAGACAAATGCTGCTCTCGAAGTCATTAGTACTTTATTATCTAAACTATTAATACCGAAATCTCTTTTTATTTCATCTTTTTTTTGTTTTTTAAGGTTAGGGTTAATTTCTAACTCAATAGGGAGATTCATGTTCCACAAATCATCATAATCTAAGGTTTGATTATAATCTATTGATTCATTGGTTTTTTCTGCCTCGATTATACGAGAAAAATTAAAGTTTTTATATTTTATTTCCGTGTCAGAATCCTCATGGTAAGCCCTGAATATCCAATTTCTACCATCAAATAAAATGACTAGAGGTGATAAAATTCGATTTTCTTTATTATTACTAGTTGTTGAGTTATATTTAATTTTAATTTTATTTTTATTAAATATAGCTCTTGTTATTATGGCTACCTTGTTTTTTTCTAAAGGAGACTGAATGAAGTCTATATTTTCATATCGTATAATATTTCGACTTCTAACGAACTTATTTTTATCAAAACCTTCTGATAGCATCTTTAGTGCATCTTCAGAGCTAAAATCAACAAGAGATTGATACTCTAATTCATTTAATTCAAACTTTTTGCTTTTATTATCATAATAGAGATTTTTCTCTCTTAATTCTTTATATTTAGATATTATTCTAGTTGCAGTTATTTCAGAGATATCAAATTCACTTGTAATATCTGTTCTTGACAATGCACCAGTATAAAAAATTTTGAAATCTATAAATGCTAATCTAATAGCTAAGGCTTGGTCATTTTTTAAAATATCAATAAATGAGTTTAGTGACATGGGATAACCTTATAGGTATAAAAACATACCTAATTTTAGCATAAATTTTTTAAAAGAACATTTATCATTTTAACCTTAACCCCTATAAAGCAACCATTAAAACTCAATATTGCTATCATTTTGATAATCATTCCGGATGTTGTGCGGTAGGTTAATTGATTTTTTTATTTTCTAATATTGTTGACATCTTAAGATTGACAGGTTAGATTTAAATTGAAAAGAAGGAAATGGTTTTCTTCTAGTAGGATTACAAGAGGAGTCTATAATGGCTACAAATCCACCAAATGATAATCGTCGTATTGGAATGGTTCGTGAACGTTCTCAGGTATTGAACCCTGTGACAGGTACATGGGTTAAACGGGATGCAAACACAGGTCGTTTTATGGATGTAAAATCAGATGGTACACCATTCAAAGGTGTCAGAAAGGAAAAATAGAGCGGAATTGTTAGTAGCAATGATCCGCTTTATTTGTTTTTAGCACTTTTTCTTGACCGTTTAAGTGCGTAACCTTAATAGGCTGTTGCCTATGATCTCAATTTTATAGAGGCAAGTCAACAGCCCTTTTAAAAAAGAGCATATAATGCAATATCAATATTATAATTTAAGATCTTTAAATGCAGGGCAAGTTGTCGAAATTAGTCTTTCAGGTAATGCGGCTAATGTTAAATTAATGGATGCTAATAATTTCCATAGCTATAAGTCTGGCCGTCAACATCGTTATTATGGGGGGTATGTTACTTCATCATTAACAAGGCTAGATGTTCCATTTAGTGGTAGTTGGCATTTGGCTATTGATTTAGGGGGACGCTCAGGGTCTGTGAGATCAAGCGTTAGAGTGTATTAAAGTAAAAAACTAGAAATTTCTTAAGAAAGCATGAAAGCATTAGCGATATTTGGTAGTACAGCTAGGAATGAGAGAGAGTTTGATTCAGATATAGACATGATAGGAATTTATGAGGGCAGTATCATAAAATCAGTTAATCATGCTAATGTCAGCTTGTTCTTATACCCAGAAAAAGTACTAAATGAAAAAATGCTTTCAGGGGATTTGTTTGCTTTACACTTGGTAAAGGAGTCAATACCAATATTTGGTGAAGAAACCCTTAATAAGATATACTCAAGGTTTAAGTATAAAGATAGCTACAGGGAAGAAATGGATACTTCCCTGATGCTTGCCTTTAAAATACTTAATCTATATGAAGAGCTGACTGTTTTTAATGAAGCAAACAAAAAACTAGTATGGAGCCTTCGTACTTTTATAATTTCGGTATCTGCACAAGATCAAACTCCTGTTTTTTCAAAAAAACTAATAGCAGGATATTTAAAGCTTTTATCAATAAATTCTGAATCAATACTTAGACTAATAAACATGAAAAGTATGAAAAGTAAATTACCGAAATGTATTCTTAATGAATTCAAATCATTATTCGATGAACTATATGTTAAGTTTGGAAGTAAACACCTATTAGCAAATGAGTCATTAATTAATGATATAATTGATGGGATTAAGGGCTTAGATAAAGTCAGTGACTATTAAATAGCTTTTTTATGAGTATACTCTGTGAGTATATATTTAAGTATACAATAATTTTCACATAAAATTATATTGCTTAAAAACAATGTGTTGGCTATTAAAAGCGAGTCCGGCCTTCGCACCATAAGAACATCAAGAGACGTCAATCGACGTCTTTTTTTGTATCTAGAATCCCAGTTTTACAAGGCTTTTTACCACTTTTCAGTCTTCCCAAGTATACTAAGGTCAACCTACATCAAGTACCTACTGTTGGTTTAATTATTGGTGTTTACCTTGATATTTTATGTGCAGAAGACAGAAAGAAAAGAGATGCGGGTAGAAAGTTAATAGCAAATGGTATTGATCCCAGAGAAAATGCAAAGAAGTGGTCAGAAGGCCATAGCCATAGAGTGCTCAAAAGCCTTGAGGACAATATCTTTGCTGCTATTGGTAAACGTAATATTGCCGAACTGAAAACCCGCGACCTCCTCGAACCGATTAAAGCCGTAGAGATGTCTGGACGTCTTGACGTGGCTGCACGTCTACAACAACGTGTGACAGCCATTATGCGCTATGCCGTACAAAGTGGTTTAATCGACTATAACCCCGCGCAAGATATGGTTGGCGCAGTGGCAACAGGTAAACGAGTCCATAGAGCCGCATTAGAGCTTAAACGCCTACCTGAGTTCTTACAACGCATTGATGATTATAAGGGAAGACCTTTAACTAAACTTGCAGTCAAACTTACCTTGTTAGCCTTCATTCGCTCCAGTGAACTGTGTTTTGCTCGTTGGGATGAAATCGGTTTAAATAGAGGTTCCTTTTGTGAACAGAATGCTTCATATAAGCCCGTTGCATTCACTTGCCCTTAGACCCTGTATAAAGCACATATAAATTAAGCAAGAACTACGTTCGAGATATTGCGACAAATAACAAGCGACTAAAAGTCGAGATATTTCCTGTTGAGTTTAATTCCTACCCGTTTCTTTAAAGGAAAAATTTCTTTAAGATGAAATGAAATTAAGTCAAATAAAGTCACTGTTAGGTTTCCATGAGAATACTATTAATTGAAGATCACCTAAAAACCCAAGTGTGGGTCAAAAATGGGTTAGAAGAAGCGGGTTTTCTCGTTGATGTGACTAATGATGGCCGCGATGGTCTCTATTTTGCCTTAGAAAACAGTTATCAGTTGGTGATCCTCGATATCATGCTGCCTGGTATGAATGGCTGGGAAATTTTAAAAATCTTACGTACAGCTAAAAACATACCGGTAATTTGCCTCACTGCGCGGGATGCCGTTGATGACAGAATTAAAGGTTTAGAGCTTGGTGCCAATGACTATCTGGTTAAGCCGTTTTCGTTTTCTGAATTATTAGCTAGGGTTAAAAACCAATTAAAAGTTAACCAACCAGCCTCAACCACCATGACTATTGCGGATTTAAAAATCGATTTAACTCGCCATGATGTTGAGCGTGCGGGAAAGAAAATCACCTTAACGCGGCAAGAGTTTTCCTTATTGCTATTCTTCGTTCTACATTGCGATGAAATTTTACCTAGAACTTTAATTGCTAGCGAAGTTTGGGGCATTGATTTTGAAAGTGACACGAATATTATTGATGTGGCTATCCGTCGGTTGAGAAAAAAAATCGATGATGAGTTTGACGTTAAACTCATCGAAACCATTCGAGGGATGGGATACCGTTTAAATAGGCCTATAGAATGAAAAAGAAGTCACTTCGCTTCAAACTTATTTCTCTGTTTATCGTTCTTATGGTTACTAATGCTGGGGTGGTGACATGGGTTTTGTATCATTCACTCAAAAATGAGCTATCTGAACAAGATAATAATTTACTGGTTAACCGTGCGGAGCAACTTGCTAAGCTCATCGCTGGTGGTATTGATATCAAAACACTTCCCATGTATTTCCAAAGCATGATGGACATGCGTCAAGACTTGATCCAAATTTCTGATGCAGCAGGGAAAATACTGGTTACTACCAAACAAGAGTTATTGGGCTCCCAACCTCTTCAGTTAGTCAACCTTGAGCAGCTAAATATCAATGCCATTAACCATTGGCAAACTGCTCAAGGTATCCCTATTTCTGCGGTTTATTTCTCGATGAATTCCCCAATAGGGCCGCTCCATGTCGTTCTTGGTAAAGTTTCTGTCGACCGTAGTGGCGTGTTGACTCAATATCTCATCCAAAGCGTAGTGATTTCTATTTTCTCAATTTTGCTGATGGGGCTACTCAGCTTATGGCTGTTGAAAAAAGGATTATCCGACATTCAAGCATTGAGCCAGATAACGGTCAAAACAGACGTTCACGCATTAAATGATCCAATTGATATTGACCAGTTACCACAGGAGTTGAAAGAGTTGGGCGAATCAATGAATACGATGCGCCAGCGGTTAAAGCATGATTTTGTCAAACTTACTCAGTTTGCCGATGACTTGGCGCATGAGCTGAGAACCCCAATTAATGCGATCCGGGTACAAAATGAAATAACACTTCAGCGTTCGCGCAGTGTTAGCGAATATGAAGGGATGATAGTCAGTAATATTGAGGAGCTCGATAAACTGTCACAAATGATACAAAGTACTTTGTTTATTGCCCGTGCTGAAAATAAAAATATTACCTTAAATCGAGAAAACCTTTCTTTATATACGTTAGTTAACGATGTCTATGAGCTCTTTTCTGCCTATGCAGAAGAAAAACAGATTGAGCTGCATAGCGAGCCCTCATCCCTGACTCTTGATGCTGACCCTGTATTACTCAGCCGAGTTTTAGTGAATATTGTCTCCAATGCGATTAAATATTCTCACCCGGGCACCTGTGTCGTTACCCAAATTATAGCGCTGCCGCAACAGAGAGAAATTAAAATGACTAACCAAGGAGAACCTCTACAAAATAGTGATGAAATTTTCACGCGTTTTTGGCGTGGTGATAATGCTCGAACTACAGAGGGAACAGGACTTGGGTTAGCGATTGTGAAAGCGATAGTCGAATTACATGGCGGGTCAGTGAGTTTTGAGCACCATGCAGGAACCAGTACCATTACCCTGAAATTTCCTACAATTAAGTAAGATGACAAATTTGTCATCTTACTGTCAGCCACTTTTACTGCGCTTTCGGTATAACTAATTTCATATCCTTTTTGCTATGGAGCGCATGATGAAAAAGTTACCTAAAATTCCCACATCTCAAATCACGGATGAAACCCTCTTTTTTATGAAACGCCGTCAGTTACTTAAGGCTTTAGGCATTGGAGCTGCAGGTTTAACCGTTGCGGCGACAGCTAATGCCGGGCTGTTTTCTTGGTTTAACGACGATACGCCAACAACTCCGATGACGCCAAGAAAATCTCTGACATTTATTCAACCTGAAGAGTTTCAGCCATCTTTAACCCTCACACCAGAAGATAAAGTGATTGGTTATAATAATTTTTATGAGTTTGGGCTCGGTAAATCCGATCCTGCTGAGAATGCTCATACTTTAGTCACGGATGAGTGGACGGTGACAATAGACGGCGAAGTGAATCGTCCTCTTACGCTTAATTTGGATGATATAAACACTAAGTTTCCCTTAGAGGAGCGCATCTATCGCATGCGCTGTGTTGAGGCTTGGTCGATGGTTATTCCATGGGTTGGTTTCCCTTTAGCGAAACTATTGGCTTTAGTCGAACCCACTAGCAAAGCCAAATATGTGGCTTTTGAAACACGCTACGCTCCAGAACAAATGCCAGGACAAAAAAGTCGTTATATTGGTGGTGGTTTATCGTACCCCTATGTTGAAGGGCTACGCTTAGACGAAGCCATGAATCCACTGACTTTGCTGGCGACTGGCGTTTATGGAAAGACATTACCCAACCAAAACGGAGCACCGATCCGGTTGGTCGTACCATGGAAATATGGCTTTAAAGGGATTAAATCTATCGTCAAAATTCGCCTTACTGAGCAAATGCCTGACACGACATGGAACCTATCAGCGCCGAGCGAATATGGCTTTTTTGCCAATGTGAATCCAGGTGTAAACCATCCTCGTTGGTCACAAGCCACTGAGCGTTTTATTGGTGCTGGAGGCTTAGGCCAAGTGACCCGACAGCCAACATTGTTGTTTAATGGATATGGCGAGCAAGTGGCAAGTTTGTATCAAGGAATGGATTTGCGGAGATATTATTGATGCCCCAAGACAATAAGTTCATCGTTGGATTAACCAAAGGGAGTTTTCACCTTATTGCTTTGCTCCCTCTAGTATGGCTAATTTTTTTAGTCGAGACCCAACGGCTTGGAGCCGACCCAGCTAAAGATATCCAACATTTTACAGGAATAGCTGCTTTGCGTTTGCTCGTCATTATTGTATTGATCCCACTGGTTGCAAAATTATTGCGATTTACCGTATTGTTTCAGATGCGAAAATTACTGGGGGTATGGTGTTTTTTCTGGGCTGCGCTGCATTTAAGTAGCTATCTATTACTGGAAATTGGCGTAAATAATTTGGCGTTATTTTTCGAAGAGATTTTTTCGCGGCTCTATTTAGCAATTGGAGCGATAGCTTGGTTGTGTTTATTGTTAATGGCAGTTAGTTCATTCAACCGTATACGCCTTTATTTGGGCGTATGGTGGAACAGAATTCATATGCTGCTTTACCCTACGCTCATATTGGCGCTTTGCCACTATACTTTGTCACTAAAAACCTTAACGCCTGAACCATTTATCTATTTAGCCGTTGTGGGGAGTGCGTTTGCTTATCGCATGCGGAGCCAGCAAACACAACGAATAAAACCTTAATAAAGGGTGACGCGCTTTAATCGTATTCTTTCCTGATACTATCAAATGCCAGTACTGAAGTTTCTCAGTATTAGGTATTTGGTATGTATCTCAATATTGTGTAAAGCAAATCTGTACATCGTTTTATGATAAGTGCTTGTCGTCTTGCTCATCCCCTTCTTGTGGTAACGGTTATATCGTTACTATTTGAATTGAACCCAAACTTAGTGTGACTCGGCTAAATTCTTATTTTTCTACAGGGATGAAATGTTTAAACGAATCTTTCATGTACACTTTATTAAAGTATAAAATTAACAAATATGAAATATAATATCTTAATACTCATTATCGGAGTAATAAATATTCTGGTTTTTTATATTGTGTTGGAATTTATTGGGTGTTAGTGATGTTTTCTATGGTCTATAATTCTGGTGATAAACTTTACGGTAATTTATAATTAATTTGTTGGTGTTTATAAATAACAAAGCTCAGATAAGTCTTAAAAAAAATTCATATAATTTACAAACGCAAAATTCGAGTAATGCTGCATTCTTAAGTTGTATTTTGCGATTGAAATTTCACCATAAAATACATCTCATTAGTAAAATCTGTGTTTCAATATTTTAAAATGTACCAAAATGTAATTTCCAATATGAGTAAATCTAATTTTGCATCCATAACATATTGTTATTTATATTATTAATTTTACTGTTGAGCTGTTTTGTTACATTTACTTCGTATTAATAGGGCAATAAATTGTTTTTAATAGCAATCAATTTGCCTTATCGATTATACAAAACAAATAATCAACCATATAATCATTAAAAATTTTAGGACGGTATCTATGGTTCAGATTGGTGCCTATAATTAATTTTTAATACAAAGGTTGAATTAAATGACTTATTTTTCTAATGAGATAAATAAAGAGATAGGACAGTATTTGAGAGGAATTAGAAAAGAGCAAAACTTAACTGGTGGAGAGTTAGCAAGAAGATTGAATATTAGCCAGCAGCAGATATCTCGATACGAGACGGGGAAAACAAAGCTAACATTTGAAATGATGGATACAATCCTAATCATATTCAATAAGTCTTGGAGAGATTTTTTTAACCACGTAATAGATAAATATGATAATGAAAGATTACAGTACACCATGAAAAATGGGAATAATTATTTTTCTATTTTAGATAAAGATATTAAGAAAATGTGGCGATAATTCGGTTAATAAATAGTTTAATTCGTTTAGTGAAGGGAAATTGTTAAACATAACTAATGTAATATATTAAAATGAAAACTTTATTAAAAATAATCATTAATTAATTTTAAAGTTAATGATTATTTTTATCTAAAGTTGTTATTAACAACTGTTACGTTGAAACATACATCATGTAAGAATTACACAGGATTAAATAATCATGAAATTGAATAAATTTGTAATGGGTGCCGTATTTGCATCAGGTTTTGCTTCATTCGCAGCAATGGCTGCTTATACTGGTACTCCTACTAACGGTACTATCGAATTTTCAGGTGAGTTAGTGAATTCTGCTTGTGGTTTAAGTCAAGAATCAAGTCCTGTAAAAGTTAACTTTTATCAGATCCCTATTTCTAATTTAAAAAATGGTGAGCGTGCAGGTAATATCAAGAAAGATATCGTTCTGCAAGGGTGTGATACTACCGTTGCACAAACAGCAACAGTAACTTACACACCATCAACTATTAACCCTAATGATAATACATTAGCAGCGTTCACTTCAGGTACTGCAAGTGGTGCTGGTATTGGTTTAAGAGACAATGGAAATAAAGATGTTGTTTGGGGACAAGCTTCTTCTTCTGTTAACTTGTCTAATGGTAAAACTGCAATTCCATTCGTTGCTTATTTAAAATCTGATAATGCATCTAATGCAGTGACTCCAGGTAGCTTTGATTCAACTATCAATTTTAAAATTGATTACCAATAATTTGTAATTGGTTTTATATCAATGTGCGGAGTATTTAATACTCCGCATTAATAAAACCTACCAATAACTAAATGGTATTGTCCATGATAAGTCGGGTTGCAAAAATAACACTAGGCTCTAGTTTGTTATGGCCTCTATTAAGTTGGGGAATGACCGGCAATAACACCCCTGGTGATATTGTAATGCAAGGTGAATTAATAGAAGCCTCATGCACGATTGATCCTGAAAGCCGAGAGCTTTGGGTTAATTTTGGTGAAATTAGTGCCCGAGAGATTACCCCAGAAATCAATATTTTGGTGAGTAAGGATTTTGATATAAAGCTCGTTGGATGTACGTTGCCTTCTAATGACAAAGGTAGTGCATCGCGCGCGCAAATAACCATGATGGGAACCTCTGTTAATGATGACCAAATTTTACAAGTGAGTGGTGATTCAGAAGGATTTGGAATTCAATTTAGAGATTCTCACGGAGAAATACTTAAGCTTAATAGAAAAATGCCGGATTACACATTATTAGAAGGGCGCAATAGATTAGATTTTACTGCTGTTTTAGTTGCTTATCAAAAGCATATTAAGGCAGGTGATTTCGAAGGGGTTCTAAGGTTTAGGATGGATTATTTCTAAAACTAATAATTACATATAAAAGAGAATTGAACTAAATCTCTAGCCAACGAGTGAATACTGAGTAATTAAAATGATTATTTTAAATGGAAATATAAATAATATAAAAAGACTATTTGCAATATATATTGCAGTACTTTGCTATTCACCAAATATGTCTGCAAATGATCTTGTTGAGTTTAACGTTGACGTATTAGATGTTGGTGATCGTAACAATATTGATTTAACTCGATTCTCTAAAGATAACTTTGTATTTCCTGGGACTTATTTATTAGATGTCTATATTAATGGACAATCATTGTCGCAGCAGAAAGTCACTTATATTACCGATCCTCAAGATAGTGAAAAATCATTAGTTTGTTTTACTCCTAAGCAAATTGAAATGTTAGCGCTCAAAGAAGATGCGTTAAAAAAAATCCAAGCCATATCCCCTGAATGTTCAAATATTTTACCTATTTCAGGCGTTAAAATTAATAATAATGAAGGCAAACTGGATATCACTATTCCACAGGCATGGATGAAATATTCCGATCCTAGTTGGGTACCGCCTGAGCGTTGGGATTCAGGGGTTTCAGGCCTTATATTTGATTATAACCTGACAGGGTCAATTTCTCGTTCTTTGACGACAAATACAAACAAGCACTCATTGTCAGCATATGGCCAAACCGGGTTTAACTTAGGGGCGTGGCGCTTTAGAGCTGATTATCAAGCTAATTATAACGAGCGCGGTGATAGAAAATTCGATTGGAACCAGTTTTATGCATATCGTCCTCTGATCCACATGGCGGCTAAGCTGACACTGGGGGAAATTTATTTAAATTCTCAGGTTTTTGACACGATCCGCTTCACCGGTTTTAACCTGGCCAGTGATGAACGTATGTTACCACCGAATCTACGGGGATATGCGCCACAGATTAATGGTATCGCGAAAAGCAATTCAAAAATTGTTGTGACTCAAGCTGGGCGTGTCGTTTATGAAACGACGGTACCTGCGGGGCCATTCAGTATTCAAGATTTGCAAAGCTCCGTTCGTGGAACCTTGGATGTCAAAGTTGAAGGCGATGACGGCGAGGTATCGACTTTTCAAGTTGATACGGCAAATATCCCTTATTTAACGCGCCCAGGTTATGTGCGTTACAACGCTTCGGTCGGTAAGCCATCTCGATTTAATCACAAGCTTGAGGGGCCAATGTTTGCCACGGGAGATTTCTCTTGGGGACTGAGCAATAACTGGTCACTCATTGGTGGGCTACTTTTTGCTGGTAGGGATTACACCGCAATATCTGCTGGGTTAGGGCGTGATTTATCTATATTTGGTGCGCTTTCTGCAGATGTCACACAATCCATTAGCAGAATGCCAGGTGATAACACGCAAACGGGTTCTTCTTATCGCCTGAGTTATTCAAAATCATTTGATGAACTTAACAGTACGATTACTTTTGCGGGTTACCGCTTCTCGCAGGATAAGTTTAGAACGCTGTCGCAATACTTAGATGAGCGTGAGAACAGATATCTGGGTATTGGCCGTCAAAAAGAGATGTATACCGTGACAGGGAATAAAACTTTTTGGGCTGATGATCCTGATTGGAGAACGACGGTATTCCTAACTTATACCCATCAGACTTTTTGGGACCAAACATCTCAAGATAGGTATGGCTTATCTGTGGGTCGAACATTTCGTCTAATGGGCATCGATGGTGTCTCAACCAATATTGCGGCTTACCGTTCTGACTACCGAGGCCGACGTGACGATAGCATTTCACTTTCGGTTTCAGTACCTGTTGGTGATAGCCGTTGGGCAGGATACGACTTGCAAAACAGCGGCAGTAAGACCAGCCACATGCTCTCTTACAGTGATAACAGGGACATGAATAACTTATGGCGAGTTAGAGCCGGCCGAAGCAGCGATGATCGCGTGCGGTTTGATGGATATTATCAAAAACGGACGCAACTTGCTGAAGTTAATACCAATGTCAGCTATCAAGAAAGGCAAACGGCATCGATCAACGGGACATTACGCGGTGGTTTTACTGCTACCAAACATGGATCTGCATTACATAACAGTACTGGTACAACGGATACAGCAAGAATTATGGTCGATACCAACGGTGTTGGTGGCGTGCCGTTTAACCATGAAAAAACGCGGACTAACTGGGCTGGTATTTCTGTTGTGCCTGACATTGTCAGCTATTACAGCTTCGACACACGTATTGATGTCGATAAGTTAAAAAATAACGTTGATACCAATAAGGCGATAGCAACATCGACATTAACAGAAGGTGCAATCGGTTATCAGCGGTTTGATGTAGCAGAAGGTGAAAAGCTCATCGCAACTATTCGTTATAACGATACGGTACCTCCGTTTGGTGCTGATGTGACAAACGCTGATGGTATTAATATTGCCATGTTAATGGAAAATGGATTGGCGTATTTGATGGCAGTAAATCCTAAAGAAACATTAACGGTATCTTGGGGCGGAAAAGCGCAATGTAAAATTCAACTGCCTGAAAAAATTAATTCGGGTATGTCAGTTTTGCTGCCTTGCCAATAATGTAATGACAGTTTGAAAAAGTATCTTATAAGGTAGAGAAAATGGCGATTCGTATAAATAAATGGGTAGGTGGTTTGCTAGTTATGATGGTTGGCGTAGGGCAATCATATGCAGGTATTTCACTAGATAGAACACGACTGATCATTAAAGGCGATGAAAATTCTGCGAGTGCTAATTTATCAAACACCAGCTCAAGTATTCCTTTTCTTGCTCAGTCATGGGTTGAAGATGCCAATGGGAAAAAAATCACATCGCCATTAGTTGTATTACCTCCATTACAACGCATTAATGGTGGGCAAAAAGGCGTTGCTCGTGTTTCAAAAACAGCCGAAATAGATAAGCTCCCCCAAGACCGAGAAAGTCTGTTTTATTTAAATGTGCGTGAAGTTCCACCGAAGCCTGATAAACCAAATGTTTTACAGCTAGCGATGCAATCGCGCATTAAATTATTTTATCGGCCGACAGCTATTATTCCTGAATCTAAAAGTGCGGTTTGGCAAGACCAAGTGACATTTTATAAACAGGGGAATAATTGGCGTGCTGAAAACCCAACACCTTATTTTGTAACCATTATTAGCCTGAATAATAAACTTGTGGCAGACGGCGGAAAAAAACTGACTGATTTTCCTGGCGTAATGATCGCCCCTAAATCTAATCTCGATATTAAGGTCAATAGCTCAGCTGATAGTTTCACCATGATGTATGTGAATGATTATGGTGGTCATCCAGAACTGAAATACAGTTGTAGCGGAAATACGTGTAAAGCGTTACCACCAGAACAACAGATTCGCTAGGAGTATTCATATGAACATTAGGTGCTTAGGGATCGTATTGTTAGGGCTAGGAAGTTTCTCTGCGGTTGCAGATATTGCGGATGAAAAACTATCACGCCAAACGTTGCTAGACGTTCATAGTACTGTGCATTTTACAGGGAGCGTTTATGCATCACCTTGTGTCCTCGAATTGGAGACTCAAGAGCAATATATTGATTTAGGTGAGATTAATGCTAGAGCGTTTCGTCGTATTGGCGATAGAAGCGCGCCTGTTGCATTTAATATTCGACTCAAAGATTGTCAGCGAGGAGCATCTAAGTCATTTGTGAATGCTGCTGGAGAGTCAACTCAAAATGCGCAGCGTTACTACCTAACAGGTGAAAGTGCTGTTTCATTGAGTATTGCAGGAGATTCGAATTTTTTTAACCCTGAGCTCGTGCGAGTTACAGGTGATATTCGAGGCGCAGGATTACGTATTTCCAGTAAGGAACATCAAAACCTAATGGTCAATCAGCCAACAAGCTCATGGGTGATCAAACCTGGTGATAACAACATTACACTTAATGCCTCATTAGAATCTACAGCACAGTCTGTTTCAGCGGGAACTTTTAGTGGGTTAATTAGGCTAAAACTGGAGTATTTATAACCATGTTTGTATCCAACAACAAAAAACTAAAAGATATGACTCTTGTGGCTGGTTTACTGACAATAGGGGCTTTCCCGTTATCTGCTTTGGGCTTTCCTCACGGCTCGGTTATACCTACTGGGGGGACTTATACATTCGAAGCAAGGATGAATAATCAGATACTTGTCAATGAGAAGGATGCCGAAACAGTATTCAATTTTGATGTAGGTAACTGGCCTTTTTTCGATATTTATTGCCAAAAAAAAATGAATACAGGAGGGTCTGGGAGTTCAGATCCTGATTCAGGAATGACATTTGATTTAATGTCAACCATTCCTACATCAATGCAAAACCCAGGGTATCTGAACCTTAATGAATATTTTGATGTAAAAGTTGAAATTCAAATTGGGGGAACGATTGGTCAGAAAGTTCCTGTTCCTGTTAAAGATATATGGAATGGGGGATCTGAGCCAATAGAGTGTATTCCACCGAGTGTCAATAGCCGTGATTATGGCGTCGAGTTACGGACGGGATCGAGCGGAACAATCACGTTTAGACTGAAAAAACCGATTATAAATGGTATTACCATCAACCAAGCTGAACTGGTACAGGTTTTTGCTAAAAAAGGCAGCCCAGCGAATGGCAGTACAGCTTATGCGTCAATCCCTTCAACTCGGGTTGTTTTAGGTGCAGGGATTATCACAGTTGCTGACGAGTGTACGATTAATCAAGGTAACCCAATTAATATTGATTTTCTTGATGTAGCAAATACGAGTGAACGGTTAAATGGAGTTAATTATGCTCAGCCCTTTAAGATCCCAGTCAAATGTAGCGGTGGGAGTTTTACGACAGGTGATTTAAATATCAAACTGTCACTCTTACCAGGGGCGTCAGGTAGTGCGGATTTTAACCCTGCTTATTTCGGTACATTAAAAAATGGTGTGAAACGCACAAATCTTGGCATTGTGGTGACTGATAATGTGACGGGTACATTGGTAAAACCGAATCAAGCATACCAAGTGCCTAACTTTATTAATAACCAAGGTACTTGGAACTTAACGGCTGCGCCAATAGCAGCGCCTGGAAGTAGTGTGGAAGAAGGTGAGTTTACAAGTACCGGAACCATTCTTGCTGAATTCCAATGAGGCCGATCATGCGAAATAATAATCAGTTAAAACGTACAAAATATTTATTGTCGATTGGCTTATATTTATTAGTCTCGGGGGCGGTGAGTGCGAGTGTGATCCCGAGTAATATGGGTAGCTATTCATTCAAAGGCATGGTTGTTGCTACGCCATGTCAGATAGCGCCTGGAAGTGAGAAGGTCTCTGTTAGTTTTCAACAAATCTCGGTTAAAGAACTTTATAAAGAAGGCAAATCGAAACCTTTAAATTTCTCAATTCATTTAGCGAATTGTAATACGACTATATTTAAATCGGTGACAGTGACATTTAATGGAATTGAAAATGGGAATCTTCCTGACCATCTTGCGATTAGTGACCAAAGTGAAGCTAGCGGTATTGGTATTGGGTTATTAAATTTAAATGAAACACCCATAGAATTGAATACGCCATCACTAGCGCAAAACTTGGCAACAAATAATACGGAAATTCAATTTAAGGCTTATGTCGAGGCTGAGCCTGAAGCGAGAGTTAACCAAACTATTACTTATGGGAATTTTTATAGTACAGCATACTATACATTAAATTATCAATAACGAATGAAAATATGATTTTTGCAATAAAAAATAAAAATAATAAAAAAGAAAGTTATCCATGGGGGCTTTTAGGTTTTGTTATAATATTTTTTGGTATTATATTGCATATTTATTTGCCGAATATGGGCGGAACAGGTTTGTCATTACCATTTAATATAATTAGTAGTTTTTTTATTGCTTTTTTTATTATAGTGGTTAATATTACTCAAATTAAAAATTAAAAATTATATTACTCTAAGTCGAGTAATTATATTACGCTTGGGTTGGTGTTATTATTAGGTTTATGTTTTTTTTCACCTGAAGATTACCAGCTTAATGCATACTTGACTGCATATTGGTTATTGGGTGCGTTATTTTTTTATCAAGTTTTATTGCAAATAAATATTTCAGAATCCGTATTGAAAATAATTGTTTGCAGTGTATTATTTGCTGCTATTATTGAGAGTCTATATTCAATAGCACAAGTTTTTAAATTTTTCCCAATATCAGGGGATAGGCCATATGGCGTATTCCAACAAGTTAATGTTCTTTCTAGTTTTATTTGTGTTGGCATTGCCAGTGCAATAGGTATGTTTATTTTAATAAGAACCATCACATGGTATGCGTCTACTATTATCATTGTGAGTCTCATTTTAATGAGCACAGTATTATCGTTGTCTCAATCATTAACTGGATATTTAAATTTATTATTAATTGTTGTTGTTTTTTATTTTTTTGCAAAGTATCATCGTAAATATATTTTTTATTCTGTAATAGCGATTGTTATCGGTCTTATTTTTGGTTATGGAATAAAAGTTGCTTTTAATATTTCTGACTTTTCTGAAAGTAAATTACAGACATCGCATATTAGATGGGTATTGTGGCAGCATAGTTTATATTTATTCAGTGAGAATGTTTTATTTGGTACGGGTGTTGGTAGTTTTGAATCTGTATTTTTAGAGCGCTTTGGTGGTGGGTTACTAGAAACCAAAGTAAGGGGCATGTCACATCCACATAATGAGATATTACGTTGGATGGTTGAAGGTGGGTTAGTTGGCATTGCTGCGATATTGTTAGTTATTATTGGTGGTGGGTATCTACTTTATTCTTCATTAAAAAATAAAAATAATAATTATGTTTTTTTAGTTATTGCATTACCAATTGTTTTACACATGATGACAGAGTTTCCATTGTGGCTATCAATACCTCATGGGGTGGTACTGATACTGCTAATACGTTGTGCTGATATTCCAACTAAAAAATATCATTTGAATAAAGTTGTAGGGTATTGTTCTAAAATAGTTATTGCGTTAGGTGGTTTTTTATCAATGGGGTTGCTGTATTTTACTTTGCAAACGCAGCAATATTTAACCTATATAGAAAAAACAGGGCAACAGTTTCTTCTTTCGAGAAATGAGCCTGATTATAGCGAATGGAAATATTACTTAATCGATGATCGTTATAAATTAGATCTCAATATGGGATATTTATTACGCTATAATGAGACGCAAGACCCTTATTATTTGAATTTGTTTTCATCTTGGGCTGAAAGTTATTCACGTTCTTGGTCAGATGTTAATGTTTATTTTTCTTGGATCCTTGTTTTAAATGAATTAGGTGAGAGAGAGAAAGCGAAAAGTGTCAAAGAAAAAGCGATTTTTTTATTTGATAATAATGAAAAATTAGAAGAATTGAATTTTTAATTATTCATGTGGTACTTCATGTGTTAATTAAAAATCTAAAGAATTTATTGATGTCCATTATCAATAAATAGGGTGTTTTATTAATTTAAATCTATATAAAAGGAAATAACATGAAAAAGTTAAATGCTATCGAAGCTGCTGCTGTAATTGGTGGAACAGAACAAGTTTGTACTGATACTTATGAGAGCATCACTATTGGTGGAGTTAAATCTTGCCAATTAGTAACAACTTGTACTGATAAGCACGGTAACAAAACATACTCAGCGAAAGCTGTTGATGCACCAAACTGTGATGTAACAGCTCCATAATATTAAATTTAATTTTTATTAGTTGATACATGGGGAGCTATCCCCATGTATTTTTCGTACCTGAATGGAATTAACTGTTATGAATACTCGTTTTAAACCAATAACTATTACACTTTATACTCTATTTGTTATTATCGTTTCTTCACTCATGACGGTTTTGTCCTATCATATTTTTGTTTTTAATACTTTCTCAAATGATGATGCACAAGTTTCTTCTTTTATTGAATTTAATAGTGAACAAGCTCTGTTGAGTCCAATAAAAGAAAATAATAGCATCATAGAAGTTGTTTCTTATGGTTGCCATTATTGTGCAGTAAATCATGACAATGTCAGCCAATTCGAAAAAACACTCCCTGAGAATGTCAACTTTAAAGTCATTCATTTAGCCAAGGATAATAATCTAGGGCTGGCTGCCTATGCGCCTATTTTTGCGACATTGGAAGAGATGGGTGTGGAATCTCAATACCGTCAGGATCTTTATACTGCCGTTATCAGCGATAAGCTTGATTTAGCTAACAAAGATGTCTTAAACCAATGGTTAAAACAGCACAATATTGATTCTACTCAATACCTAAAAACCAGTGAAAGCCAAGCCGTTCAAGAACGTCTTAAATATATGCTTGAAATTAGCAAATTTTATCAAATCACTGGAACACCTGCCTTTATTATCAATAAACGCTATGTTGTTTATCAAGACCGCGATTTTGCAGACTTTACTACCTATATGCTTGAGTTATTAGATAAAAGTAATGAGGAGTTACGGTGATCCGGTTTTTCATTGTTTGGACGGTATTTACAGCGAAAAACTGTTTGATGCCGTTTAAAAAAGGATATCAAAAACTTAATCATAGTGGGCTTGCCTTTTTACGGTTGTTATTGCGTCGGGGCTATATCACATCGGTATTATTTGTTTCTAATTTATTATGTCGCGCTGGTTTATTAGGCCGTCAATATCGTAATCGTAATAAAGTCGCCACGGAAAACTTTCGTAGTTTAATGGAAACGAAAGGGCATATTGATATGAGCTGGATAGCTATTCGACGCTTCATTTTGGAAGAGGCAGCCACATGGGGACAAAACCAAGAAATCATGGCGCAAGTTCGAGTTTGTACCCTTGAACTTGATAGCGTTGTTGCGCCTTTGCACCAACAAAATAAACCCGTTGTACTTGCTCCGTTGCATATGGTTTCTGATGTTTTAGCCACAATGGTTGGGGCGGGGGTGACTCCTGGCAATGCGACGGTGGTGGTTTCGTCGAGCGCAGAGCAGCAAAAGTATAACGCTTCGGCACGTGAGCTAGGTCAGGTGAATTTATCTTATTGCTCTATTCATCAGGGAAATAAAGTATTAGCTAGCCAATTAATGACCGCGATGACAGAAACGGCGACAGGGCAAAAGAATATGATTGTTTTCCCTGATATTACCCCTGATTACACGGTTCAAACTGAGGAAGGGGCGTCGAGCAAATTATCGTGCCATTTATTTAACCGTGCAGCAAAGTTACACAATGGTGTCGTGCGTTTATCCAGTGCGATTTCGGCACAGGTAGTTTTTTATCATCTGTACTACCAAAACGGTTTACAAATCAAAGTTTATCCGCCTGTTGCAGCAAAAGATGTTGCAACTCAAATGCCAGCCATTATTGAAAATGCGGTTCGTCATTATCCCAATGATTGGCTTTTATGGCATAGCCATTCACTTTATTTTATTAGCCATTAAATAATAATGAAAAATATTATTCCAAATTTTGTTTCTCAAGAAGAAACCAATGAATGTGGCTTAGCATGTATTGCGATGTTAGCACAAACCCAAGGCCTCAACGTTTCTCTTGAAACGCTGCGAGAGATGTATCCGGCATCGGATCATGGAACTTCTTTGATTGATCTTTCGTCCATCTTAGCTAATTACGGTGTTGCGACGACACCGGTGCTATTTGAGCACCAAGAGCTCAATAGCTTACCGCTTCCCGCTATTTTACATTACGGAGCAAACCATTTTGTGCTGCTTGCTTATCGTAAGGGAAATAACGTGTGCGTGATGAACCCTGCAATTGGGCAGCAATGGTTACCTTTCTCTGCATTAAAAGCGGAAATCAGCGGCTATGCATTAATTTTAGAGCCGGATACCGCGCTGGAAAGAATTGAATCGCTAGCACCAGAAGACAAAAATGATGGGGATGGGAAAAAAGCTCCTCATGCAATGAGCCTGAAAGAAACCTCAGAGATTCGCGGTGTTTATTGGTTGATGATATTCGCTTTTTTGGTTTCTTTAACGCTATTTTTAATGCCAGCCATGGTGAGCAATGCGATTAACCAAGCCTTTTCCGACGCTAAAAATGCCATTTTCCCTTATGGCTGGTTTATTGTTGCCTTTGTGGTTGCAACACTATTAGCCCTTGGCGTGAGAATGCTCAGCGAGCGTTTCGTAAAACACTTTGTGTTGATTAAAAGCGGGGTTGGCTTTTCCCGTTTATTGAGTAATCCATTGCGCTTTTTTGAAAAACGCGCACCCGGGGATGTTTTTAGCCGTTTTGTTGCTTGGCAGAGGGCATTAACCGAAAAAATTGAGCTGGATAACGGGTTACGAACGGATTGGGTTATTTGTGCAATCGCATTAGGTACCATGTTTTGGATTGCCCCCGTGTTAGCCGCTATTTCGGCTGCGGGTGTTACCGTGATGGGCTTAATTAGTGTATGGGCGATTATTCGTGACCGGTGGTACACCCAGCAGTTACAGCTAAAATCAGCAGAATTAAATGACTTTTTTATGGAGACGCTGCAAGGCATTCTGACCATAAAAACAGCAGGGATAGAAAATCAGCGTAAGGCGCAATTTGCATGGTTAAACCGTGAATTGTTTACCTGTATGCAACGCAGAAATGTGTATCAACAAATTAAAGATGGCATCTATCAATTAATCGGTAGTTTGGAGATGGTCATTTTTATGTTGGTGGTTCTACCTATGGTGGCCAATGAGTTAATTTCGTTGGGGGATTTCTTTGCTTATAGTTTCTTACGTCAAATTTTCACCAATTATGTGACGCGTATTTTTTATGCGATTATACATAAGTCACAACTGCATATTATTGATACACGCGCCCATTCTTTATTCCCTAAGAAAAGCGAGCAGGACACCGAACCATTCCACGAGAAACAAGCCTCAGTGCAAGGAAATGCACCACACTTATCTTTCAAGGGGATTCATTTCTGTTATGACCCTGCAAAACCGATTTTAAATAATGTGTCATTAGACTTACCTTCAGGCTCACAGGTTGCCATTGTTGGGGAATCTGGGGTAGGAAAAAGCACGTTATTACGCACCATTGCGGGTTTATTCAGCCCACAGCAAGGAATATGCGAATCCAATGGGGAAGCCGTCAGTGTGCAGCAGCTTACGCAATTGGTTTGCTTGCAAAGCCAAGAAGATATTCTATTCAATGCGAGAGTCTTAGATAACATTACGCTATTTGACCCTAATTTCCGTGAAAAAGATAAAAAAAGAGTCGAAGTGCTGCTCGATAAATTGGCACTCGGTGCAGTGATTAATCAATTACCTGGTGGAGTGAATGCGTTAATAAGAGAAAGCCATGCGGCACTGTCACTTGGGCAACGCCAACGTTTGTTATTAGCTCGTTCGTTGTACAGTGCCCGTCCTATTTTATTATTGGATGAGCCCACTGCCAATTTGGATGAAGAAACAGCAAAAATAGTCATGGCGACTATTCAATCACATTGCCAGAAAACAGGTAAGACATTGATTGTCGTCACTCACAGTGAAGAGCTGGCGGCTAATTTTGATGCACTTTACCGAATCGTGGATGGGAAATTAAGTCTTGAGATAAGCACCAATAAAGACCCTTCTGTCACCGCAGGCACGCCTCAATCTGAACCTTCTTTATTAGCGGTAATGGAAGGTACTCCCTTATGACCTCTCGTCACGTAACACCAATATTGGGTTTAACGGCCCGACGATTACGCACTTTAGGTGGGCTGGTGGCACTGCTTGTGTTGATCGTGGTGATCGGCCGTTTTGTTTGGCAACCACCCGCCCCTGTATTGTATGAAAACGTAATTTTATCGGTGGAACGTGGCGATATAGAAAAAATCGTTATGGTAACGGGGAAATTAAAGCCCTCAATGCAAGTTAACGTAGGGGCTCAGGTTAACGGGCAAATCAGAAAATTGTATGTAAAACAAGGCGACAAAGTAGTTAAAGGGGAGTTATTAGCAGAAATCGACCCGACGATCCAACAGTCTGAGCTCAAAAATGCAACCGCCCGGTTATCCAGTGCTCAGGCGCAAAAACGGGCTGCAGAAGCAACTTTAATACAGTACATCAAAGCCTATCGGCGTCAGGTAGTGATGCAGCGAGATGGTTCTGGTATTCGCAGTGAATATGAACAAGCGCAAGCACAATATGAGGCGCAATTACAGCAGGTTAATGTCAATGAGGCGTTAATCACGCAATCAGAAATGGACGTACAAACTGCACAAGCTAACCTCAATTTTACACGGATCGTCGCGCCGATCAGTGGTGAAGTGCTGGGTATTGTGGCGAACGAAGGGCAAACCATCGTTTCTTCACAGACAGCACCAACCATTTTAGTGTTGGCGAACCTGGATAAAATGCAGGTTCAGACACGAATTTCAGAAGCGGATATTCAAAAAATTAGCCCAGGCCAACCCCTCACGTTCTATGTGATTGCAGACCCGGAAACGCACTACGAAAGTACGATGGGGTATGTTCAACCCATTCCGCCCGAAGCGCTTGATGAAAATAACAATAATTCTGGAGGGCAACAGAACAGCGCAATTTACTACAACGGAACGTTCGAGGTTGATAACGCCAATCGTGCATTAAAGACATCAATGACTGCGCAAGTATTTATTCGTGTTGCACAAGTAAAAGATGCCATTCGACTCCCTACTAGTGCGCTGGGGCGTGCGATGGGTGCAAACCAATATGAAGTGACCGTGATCAAAAATGAAAAACCGGAAACGCGCACCATCAAAGTGGGCATTAATGACCGCCATTTTGTCGAAGTTCTTGAGGGAATTAGTGAGGGTGAACAAGTTGTTATTCAATCAGATAATGTGGCGAGTGAATAATGGCGATGACACGAAATGTATCTTTAACTCGTCCTCTGATTGAACTTCATCATGTTTATCGTGAGTTTTCAGCTGGTACACAAACCATTCCTGTTTTGAATGATATTTCGCTATCAATTAATCAAGGAGAGATGGTCGCTATCATTGGCGCATCAGGTTCAGGTAAATCAACTCTGATGAACATCATTGGTTGTTTAGATAAGCCCTCTCAAGGGGAAGTATTTATTAATGGGATTGCGGTTCATGAGGTGAATAGCGACCAACTGGCGGAATTACGTAGCCAATATCTTGGGTTTATTTTTCAACGTTATCACCTAATGCCCTACCTGACCGCAGAGGAAAATATTGCGATCCCCGCTTTGTATACGGCGATGCCAGAAGATGAGCGGAGCGCTCGAGTTGCTTTATTAGCAGAAAAGTTAGGGTTACAAACGCGTTTGGATCACAAACCTTATCAATTATCTGGTGGGCAACAGCAGCGTGTCAGTGTCTGTCGCGCCTTGGTCAATGGTGCGCAAATTATTCTTGCGGATGAACCTACAGGGGCATTAGATAGCGCTAGTGGTCACGCATTGATGGATATTTTACATCAACTTCATCTCGATGGGCACACTGTTGTGATTGTGACCCACGATAAAAATATCGCTCAGCAAACTCAGCGAATTATTGAAATTAGTGATGGAAAAATTGTTTCTGATAAGCAGAACCAAGCGCAGAAAGGCACAAAACAACGACACCAGCTTCCTACTGTTGAAGATAATGGCCGTGCATCGGTGTGGCGCAATATTATTGAGTCTATTCGTATGGCATGGCGGGCCTTACTCGGTCATCGCATGCGTGCATTTTTGTCGATGTTGGGAATTATCATCGGTATTTCTTCTGTGGTGTCATCAATGGCCGTGGGGGAAGGAGCAAGACGCTCCATCATGGATGAAATCGGGAAACTCGGCAGCACGACTCTGGAAATTCGCCCTGGCACTGGGTGGGGGGCTAAGCGGCCTGATATGGAGCGTGCGTTATCGTTAAATGATGTCAAAAGCCTAAAGCAGTTGCCATGGGTTGAGTCTATTTCCCCCGTCGCGAGTAGCATGACGATGGTCGTTAATAAAGGCTTGGATAACTCCATCATGCTTAATGGGGTTTCAGAAGAATATTTTGCGGCACAAGGGTTTCAGCTTTTACATGGTAGCTTATTCAGTACGCTCGATATGGCAGACAGTGAGCCTGTTATCGTATTGGATGAAGGAAGCCGAGAGGTACTTTTTCAGCCAGAAGAAGAACCATTAGGGCAAATTGTGCAAATTGGCCATTCACCATGGCGAATTATTGGTATTGCCCGTAAACCGGGGCCCAAAATGTCGAGTGGCTTTGTTATGGGGTGGGTGCCTTACTCATCCTTACAGCAACGTGTGGTTGGGGACAAACCCATTGAATTTATTTCGTTGCGTTTCCCTGAAAGCTTAACTTCTCAACAAGCTAAATTACAGGTTGAGCGTTTGTTATTACGCGAACATGGTAAAAAGGACTTTTTTATTCAGTCGGATGACCAGCTCGCAAATGCATTACAGAAAACATCCGATTCTATGTCATTACTGATCACCTCGATTGCTGCTATTTCCTTATTGGTTGGCGGCGTTGGGGTGATGAATATCATGCTGGTTTCTGTGACGGAACGAACTCATGAAATCGGGATCCGCCTTTCGGTCGGAGCGCGTCCTCAAGATATTATGAACCAATTTCTGATAGAAGCCGTGATGATTTGTTCGCTTGGCGGGTTTATTGGTATTGTCGGTGCATGGTTAGCGGGGTGGGTTTTTTCTTATCTCACCACTGAATTTACGATGGTGTTTACTCTGTTCCCTATTTTATTAGCGTGCGGTTTTTCCGCTCTAATTGGTTTTGTTTTTGGCTATTTTCCTGCTCGTCGGGCTGCCAAACTTAACCCAACGGAGGCATTGGCACGCGAATGAATATCAAATCGCTTTATATCATTTCTGCTTTATTTTTGCTAAATGGCTGCGGCAGTTTTACGCGTACGGAATACCAACGTCCTGAGCTCACATTGCCACAGCAGTGGGATGATAAAATACACCAATCTGGTACAAATGACGTAGTGACGTCAGTTCAGTCATTGAACCTAACTGAAAATTGGTGGGATAACTTTAAAGATCCTCAGCTATCTCAACTGATCAACCAGGTACTAGAGAATAATAATGATTTAGCCGCAGCGGCAATTAAGTTAAAGATGGCGCGAAGTACGGCCGGGCTAGCAAACACCAATATAACCCCAAATGTCTCCCTTGGGGGCTCTGCAAGCAATACAAAATCTATTCGCAATGGAACCTCTCCTCAAGAGAGTTATAGCTCAAATCTAAACTTAAATTATGAAGTTGATTTATGGGGAAAGCTTGCACGTATTCGTGAAAAGAATGAGTGGGAAGCAATAGCAACCGAACAGGATTACCATGCAACAGCATTAGTGGTTATTAATACGACAGCACAATTATATTGGAATATTGCACTGTTAAATCAACAGATTGATAACCTGATAGCGAGCCAAAAGATTGCAGAAAAAAGTCAGCAGCAAATTAAGTCTTGGTATTTGGCAGGAAAAGTTAGCCAACTGGATTTTTTACAATCGCAGCAAACTGTGATTAGTCGAAAAAATGAATTGCGACGAATCATTAAAGAACGTGACAGTTCCCGTAATGCGCTAGCCCTATTGTTGAACCGCCCTGCAGAGCAGCATGCCAGTGAGCTCACCGCACTTAATCGAAATCAACGAATTGAAATTCTTAACGCGACACCGTTGTCCGTATTAGCACAGCGGCCAGATATTCAAGCTGCCGAGTCACGTCTTCGTTCCGCGCTTGCTGACTCTGACGCTGCTAAATTGAGTTTCTACCCGACACTGTCTTTGCAAGGTGCGCTTAATGCGGGTAGCCAATTGTTTTCTCAATGGTTTAGTGACCCGACACGAGTTGTTGGAGGTTCGATTTCTCTGCCTTTTATTCAGTGGAACACGGTGAAATTGACCATTGAACAATCCGACTTACAAGTGCAACAAGCTGCGGTGGCATTTCGTCGTGCAGCTTATACCGCCTTATCAGAAGTCGATAACGCGATGGAAGCCCGTTTTGCCGCGGATGAAATTCGTCAGCAATTGCAACAGTCATTATCACTTAGCCAGCAGCGGTTAAAGCTCACTAGCAGCCGTTACCGAGCTGGTGCCGCGAATTATCAAACACTGCTTAATGCGCAAGATGACCTTTTAACTATTGAGAACACATTAGCTCAAAATCAATACGATTATCTTTATGCAACGCTGCAACTTTGGCTAGCACAAGGTGGCGGTAGCGCCCGACAAGAGGACAACCCATTATGAACCAAAAATCTCACTTTAAACGCGTTGTTGTCACAGGCTATGGGGCTGTCACTCCATTGGGGGATACGGCTTCAGCATGTTGGCAAGCGATTATGGATAAAAAGCTCGGTTATCGTTACGTTGATAAAACTGCGCAAAATATCCACAGTCATTTTTTAGGGCTTATTGATAATGAACCCAGCTTAAAAGGGGTTCCCGCGGCTATTCGTCGTCGTTTACCGCGCCATACGCGCTTAGCTTTGGGGGCCGCACGAGAGGCCATGAACATGGCCTTCGCAGACACGCCATTAACGGATTTATATGACCCTCTGATGTGTGGCGTCATTATGGGATCGGGGTGGGCAGGGCTTGATGAAAATTATATGTCGGTAAGTGAATTCGAAGCGACAGGGATGACCTCGCCTTTCAACTGTTTTTATGCAATGCCAAGTGTGACAACAGCGGCTTGCAGCCAGTTTTGGAACCTGCGTGGATATCAAAATACGACCATCGCGGCTTGTGCGACAGGCACTATTGCGATTGGTGATGCTTTTGACGCGATCCGTCATGGACGAGCCGATATGATGCTCGCTGGTGCAGGAGAGTCCTTGCGGACCGATTGTGCTGTATGGAATATCGATGTTCTTGGTGCTTTAACTCGTGAAGCGGAAGACCCGACTCGTGCATGTTGCCCATTCAGTGCGGACCGTAGTGGATTCGTGCTTTCTGAAGGTGCAGCCGTGTTGTGTTTAGAAGAGCGTGAGAGCGCTATTTCACGTGGCGCCACTATTTTGGGTGAAATTACAGGGTATGCGAATTTTTCTGATGCATTTGATTTTACATCACCAGCAGAAGATTGTGTCGCCCGAGTGAAAACCATTGAAATGGCTTTACAACAAGCGGGAGCCGCTCCTGAATCTATCGATTATATCAATGCCCATGGGACCTCAACGGCTCTTAATGACTTAAATGAAACAGAATCACTGAAAAAGGCATTAGGTGCGGCAGCTTATCAAATCCCAATGTCTAGTACTAAATCCTATACCGGACACTTAATTGCCGCTGCTGGTAGCTTTGAAACCATTATTTGCTTGCAAGCGATGGCGCATGGCGTGATGCCTGCAACCGCTAACTTACATCACTCGGACCCGCAATGTGACCTCGATTATATCCCTAACGAACACCGTATTGGTGAAGTTAAGCGTGCACTAAACCTGAGTTTTGGCTTCGGTGGGGCAAATGCGGCGCTGATTTTAGAGAAAGCGTCATGAGGACATTACGTTATACCCTTGAGGATGCAAAACAGTGGGCATCATTTTCTGGTGATGATAACCCGATTCATTTTGACCTTGAATGGGTCAAAGCGAAGGGCGTAGAGCAACTGAGTGTACATGGCATGCGTGCACTACTCGATGTGAAACAATTTGCGAGTGAATCATTAAATCACGAACTATTGGCTTCACAAGAGGTTATCGACTCTGAGTTTATCAAATGTGTCGTGCGGTTACGCAATCCGTTATGGAACGATAAAGATTATCAATTAGTTGCACGAAATAAAGCGGGATCTGTGGCTTTACTCTCTTCTGATGAGCAACAAAATTGTTTAACTTGCCAATTGTCGGTCACCTCCCCACCGCGATTACATGAAATCGCAAATGAGATAACGATTTCGACCGCCGAACTTGTGAAATTGCAGTCAATATTCTCTCAGTTTCCCAACGAAATGTATGAATGGCAATTTATTGATGCAGTTTTGTTTTGGTACTTAATTCATGATAGCTCTTTATTTCAACAACAAGAGATCGCGCAATGGCTGCCAGCCGGCTCAACGTTGAAAGATATTTTTTGCCGTTATCCTATCGTACAAACCCACCAAGAAGTGGTTTTTGACCGTGCACTTCTGACTAAATGGGTTCCTATCACCTCTCCTGAACCTATTTACCTACGTATTTTACCCGCCTTAGTCATTGCGGATAGTGAGAGTGGTCGATTAGTAAGTATCAGTATCACTGCCCATTACGGGGAAAAAATAATAAACAATTCAATAACATTGAAAGTTAATTCAATAACTCAATAAGAATGCAAGGATAAAAAAAATGAGCCAATATCAAGAAATTTATATCAAAATTAGTGACATGATCTGTGACGCAAAAGATATAGAAGCAGAAGAGTTGAATGCGGATATGACTTTAGTCCAGTTAGAGTTTGATAGCTTAGATTATGTTGAACTTATGGTGCTTGTTAAACGTGACTTTAATGTTGTTTTAGATGCGGAATTTTTCCTAGAACATCCAGAAATTTCGGTAAAAGCACTGTGTGAACATATTGATAAGGAACCGAAATCTTAAAATGGCAAATAATCAATGGATACTCGTGACGGGAGGAAGCCGAGGAATTGGACTCGCACTGGTTAGTGAATTGCGACGCCACTGGAATGTAGTTTTTACTGGGCGTAACGTTGATGGTGTTAATGAAACACAAGCGAGTCTTGAAAACCCCGATTTAGATACATGGGTGAAAGGATCCCCGTGTGATGGTAAGAATGAAGCACAAGTTGACGCGCTTTCTAGCTCGTTATTGGAACAGTTTGGGGCTCCTACGGCTATTATTCATAATGCAGGTATCACTAGGGATGCCTTACATATTCATCAAGATGCTGAAATCTGGCGAGACGTGCTAGAGAACAACGTCATTTCCGTGATGAATTGGCACCGTAAATTATTACCTGCAATGTTGATGACGGGGAATGGCTCGATCGTATTGATGTCATCAATTACTGGGCTAAAAGGCAATATTGGCCAGACAGCTTATGCGGCGAGTAAGTCCGCGATGATGGGGTTGACGCGTTCATTGGCTCATGAAGTTGGGCGTTTTGGGTTACGTGTGAATTGTATTGCTCCGGGGCTTATTGATAGTGATATGACCCGTGCAATGCCTGAAGCTAAATTAAAAGCTATGTGCCAAAACATCCCGTTACGCCGCTTAGGGCAACCCCAAGAAGTGGCAGAGCTAGTTGAATTTTTGATTGGCGATAATAGCCAGTACTTAACAGGGCAAATATTGGTCTTAGATGGTGGCCTAACTGCGTAATGGATTGTTTTAATTACGGTTAGCAGAACAAATATTCACTCGATAATTTATATTTTATATTTCCCCTTAAACGTTTTAGTAAATTTCCGTTTAAGGGGTTTTTTTATGGGTTTAAACAACCTTATTTAAAGTGATTTATTCAGCTGTAGTATGGCTTTCATGCAGTGATGTGTGGGTAGTAAAGAGCTGTAATATGACACCAAGTAGTGCGCAGGCAGCCATTGCAAAGAAGGTATAAATATAGCCTAAAGAGCTATTCCAGCCTCCACCAAGATTAATTAACCAGCCCATTAATAGCGGGGATAATGCACCACCAATGAACATGGATGTGGTGATAATACCATTTGCAGTAGAAATGGATTGGTCATTGGCATTATCAGATGCCATAGCGTAGTAAATTGGCCAAACGGCATTAGCCACCAAGCCGAAGAACAGCTGTATAGCGATAATTTTTGGCATTGACGTTGCGAAGTAAAATAAAGCGATACCAATGCTCATCCATAAACCGCAAATGATTAAGGTTCTTTTTCGACCTAATATGTCTGATAGCCAAGGCCAAACAATTTGCCCGAGTACACCCGTTAATGTGAAGATGATACTCAGCCCCGCTGAAGCGGCTAAAGATAACCCAGAGACATGATATAAATAGGAGGGCAATACCATGCTGATCCCCATATAAACAATCTGAGTTAATAATGTATTCCCAGCTGTTAGTGCAATATTTCTATTTTTTAGTGTCTTAATAAAAATTTTAAATCCTTGGCCTTTTTGTACTTGAGTACTACTACTTTCTGCTGGTTTGGTCATGCCTGATTTTTCAATATGCTCATATAATATTGAGATCCGTGCTGCGGTTGAATATTTAGCCCAAAAAATCATAATAGGCAGTGCGACCACGAGTGGTATAAAGAAGCTATATCGCCAGTTCGCTTCGCCAAATTCAGAGATAATAAAACTTGCAACAACACCGCTTAATAAAGCTCCGATGGGATATCCAGTATGGTGTACACCAAGTGCAAAACCTCTTTTTTCTTTTGGCCACCATTCTGCCGTATTACTTACTCCAACAGGTTCACCCCAACCGGCACCGAGATTCACTCCAAATCTTAATAGGATAAAATAGGTTAAATTATGGCTAATAGCTTTAAAACCAGAAACAAATGAAATAGCGGTATAACCTAATACTAAAGGAACTTGAAAACGAGCACGTTTCCAACCTGAACCATATCGATCACTTAGAACTGAACCGGGTATATCTAAAATAGCGAGGGCTATCATAATAATAGCAACGATATTCCCCCATTCTTCAGGGCTTAAATTAAATTCCTGAGAAATAACAGGGCCTAGTCTTAATATCATTTCTCTATCATAAGCATTTAATAACCAAATAAGCCAGCAAACAAATAATGAGACCCACGAGAAACGATGTATTTTCTTAAATGATATTTTATTATTTGAAACATTATTTTTAATCATAATTGTAGCTCTTTTATAAGTATAATAATTTGTGAACCGTTGATATTCATTTTTGATTTAAACGTTATTTAACCCCCAAACCGTTTTTCAGGAATACCGGTCACACCAAGATTATGTATGGAGAAGACACTACCGCGTAATTGGCCATCTTCAGGAAAGCGAGGTAAAGGCGGCCTTGCCATCGATGTGACATATAAAATATCTAAGTTTTCACCTCCAAAAGCGACGCTGGTGACTTTCTTAACAGGCATTTCGATAATTCTGTCAATTTCGCCAGTAGGGCTATATCGAACGATTTTTCCTGCATATACAAGGGCATTCCAAAGATAGCCTTCACTGTCAACGGTCGCACCATCAGCAGCTCCACCCGATGAGGTGTTAACGGTACAGAATGTTTGGCGATTACTGATATTGCCTGTTAAGCCGTCATAATCATATTTCCATATTTCACCTGTCCATGTATCAGCGAAATAGAAAGTATCGCCTTTAGGCGACCAGCAAGGCGCATTTGAAACAATAATACTTTGTTCAATTTTATGAAGGGAATAGTCCGTATCTAGTCGATATAACGCACCTGACGGGGTCTCTTCTTGCATATCCATCGAACCGACAACAAAGCGTCCTTGCCTATCAACTTTCCCATCATTGAATCGATTATGAGGTTTATCACTTTCAGGTGAGTGCAGAAGATTTGTTTCTCCCGTAGCAAAATCAAGAAGATAAATTCCTTTCTCGAGTGCAACAATTGCGGAGTTTCCATCTTTACATAAAGCCATTGAACCAATTTTCTGCCTAACATCCCAGCTTTTAATTTCAGTTCCACGTTCCGTACAGGAAAATACACGGCCATCTAAACTGTCAATCCAATATAAGCGTTGCTGTTGAATATCCCAAACAGGGCCTTCCCCTAAATTATTCTTCAAATCTAATAATACATTTATTTTCATTTTTACAGCCTTATTAATAATATCGATTGATTAAAAGGAATGTATCTAATTAATTTAGATATGATGTGATATATATGATTGGCTATTGGTTAGAGGTAATCTTAATAGTAGGGAAGTACTATTAAAATAATGTGAAGATAGCTGTATTTATTGTACGGCCAATTGTTAATTTGTTTGTTCATTTGCACAATAGAAATGAATGGCGCAATTTATTAAGTAAAAAATATTTATTAAATAAAAAGGCTTTAAAATAGTTAAATCAACTCAACTTAAGAAATAATCTCACTATATTTATTTTAATTAAATTAATTTTTAAAGATAAAAACTGGGATGGTTTTATTTTCAATATTATTTAATGATTGCTAATGGATAAAAACCATACTTTTTGTGCTGGATTGTTGATCGTGCACAATACCCCACGGTGCCTCGGTTATAGAATGGTAATTGGAAGTCGATAAATAAATTAAAGATAAAAATAAATTTCAAAAAAGCCATTTTAAAACGCTGAAGCAATGTTAAGTGAGGCAGATTATGAGTAAAGCATTATCTGAGGGAGTACTCCAATCGGAGATCAGCCGCAGGAAGCTAATGCAAACCAGTACCGTCGGGGGACTCGCACTTGCAAGTGGAGCGCTAAGTTTACCTTTTAATAGTGTTGCTGATACCAGTGAAACAGCACCCAAAACAGCCATACCTGAAGAAAAAATAGTTTGGAGCGCATGTACCGTTAACTGTGGAAGCCGTTGCCCACTGCGAATGCATATTGTTGATGGTGAAATAAAATATGTTGAAACCGACAATACCGGTGATGATGTTTACGGTAATAAGCACCAAGTTAAAGCCTGTTTACGCGGGCGCTCAATGCGCCGTCGTGTCTATAACCCTGACCGCTTGAAATACCCGATGCTGCGCGTTGGGGCACGTGGTGAAGGTAAATTCAAACAAATTAGTTGGGAAGAAGCCTACGATTTAATTAGTGACAATCTAAAACGGATTATTGCCGATTATGGCAATGAAGCGGTGTACTTGAACTATGGAACTGGCACATTAGGTGGCACAGTCGCACGTTCATGGCCGCCAGCGAATTCACCAATCGCCCGCTTGATGAACTGCATGGGCGGCTATTTAAATCATTACGGTACCTATAGTACAGCACAAATCAGCTGTGCGATGCCTTATACCTATGGTAGCGGGGCGGGTAATAGCGTTTCTGATATCGAAAACTCCAAGTTGGTGGTTCTGTTCGGAAACAACCCTGCCGAAACCCGTATGAGCGGTGGTGGGATCACTTATCAACTCGAGCAAGCCCGTGAGCGTTCTAATGCAAGAATGATCGTGATCGACCCGCGTTATACTGATACAGCAGCAGGGCGTGAAGACGAGTGGATCCCAATCCGTCCGGGAACAGACGCCGCATTGGTGGCAGGGATCGCTCATGTGCTGATCACTGAAAATATGGTTGACCAACCTTTCTTAGATAAATACTGCGTCGGCTATGATGAGAAAACGCTACCCGCAGATGCTCCGAAAAATAGCCACTACAAGGCATATATTTTAGGGCAAGGGGATGACGGTGTAGAAAAAACACCACAATGGGCTGCGCAAATCACCGGTATTCCTGCTGATAAAATCATCAAACTAGCGCGTGAAATCGGTTCCGCAAAACCTGCTTATATTAGCCAAGGTTGGGGGCCACAGCGCCATTCGAACGGCGAGCAAACCGCACGTGCGATTGCGATGTTACCGATTTTAACCGGTAATGTGGGTATAAATGGGGGAAATACGGGGGCTCGTGAAGGGAACTATGATATTCCATTTGAGCGGATGCCAACGTTAGAAAACCCAGTTAAAGCAAGTATTTCTGTATTTTTATGGACCGATGCGATAGAGCGCGGCCCTGAAATGACCGCAACTCATGATGGGGTTAGAGGAAAAGATAAACTGGATGTTCCGATTAAGTTTATTTGGAACTACGCCAGCAACAGTTTAATCAATCAACACTCTGATATTAATAAAACGCATGACATCCTTCAGGATGATAAAAATGTGAAATGATAGTAGTGATTGATAACCATATGACGGCTTCAGCGAAATATGCGGATTTAGTCCTGCCAGATTGTACCGCGTCTGAACAAATGGATTTTTGCTTGGATGGTGCCGCTAGTAACATGGGGTATGTGATTTTCGCCAGCCAAGCCATTGAACCACGTTTTGAGAGCAAAACGGTGTATGAAATGTGTACACAAATCGCACGCCGTATGGGGGTTGAAGAGAAATTTACCGAAGGGCGAACCCAAGAAGAGTGGCTACGCCATTTGTATGAAATTTCACGACAAAAGTTACCTGAGCTACCTGATTTTGAGACATTCCAGCAGCAAGGGATTTACAAAAAAATGAACCCACAAGGGCATGTCGTGGCACATAAAGCCTTCCGCGAAGACCCAATTGCAAACCCATTAAATACCCCGTCAGGAAAGATTGAGATCTATTCATCTCAATTAGCGGATATCGCGAAAACATGGACGCTCGCAGAAGGTGATTTGATATCAGCACTCCCAATGTATTCACCAGGCTTTGAAAGCCATGATGATAAGCTCACCGAAAAATACCCACTGCAACTGAGTGGTTTCCACTATAAATCACGAGTTCACTCCACTTACGGCAACATTGATGTGCTTAAGGCTGCTTGTTTACAAGAGATGTGGATCAACCCTATTGATGCAAAACGTCGCAATATTAAAGATGGCGACATAGTGCGTATTTACAACGATAGAGGGGAAGTGCAGATCGCTGCCAAAGTGACCCCACGCATCATCCCAGGGGTTGTGGCTATGGGGGAAGGGGCATGGTACGCACCTGATGAAAACAAGGTGGACCATGGTGGTAGCCTAAACGTCCTGACGACTCAGCGCCCGTCACCGTTAGCGAAAGGTAATCCGCAACACAGTAATTTGGTTGAAGTGGCAAGGGTATAGGGAGATAAATCATGACAACACAATATGGTTTTTATATTGATTCCGCACGATGCACCGGATGCAAAACGTGTGAATTAGCTTGTAAGGACTACAAAAATTTATCTCCTGCGGTGAATTTTAGACGCATTTATGAATATGCAGGGGGAGATTGGCAAGAAGATAACGGTGTATGGCATCAAAACGTATTTAGTTATTATTTGTCGATTTCATGTAACCACTGTGAAGACCCTGCTTGTGTGAAAGTGTGCCCAAGTGGCGCGATGCATAAACGTGAAGATGGCTTTGTCGTTGTTGATGAAAGCGTGTGTATTGGCTGCCGCTATTGCCATATGGCCTGCCCATACGGTGCGCCGCAATTTGATAGCGAAAAAGGGCATATGACCAAGTGCGATGGTTGCTATGAACGTGTTGCGGTTGGCAAAAAACCGATTTGTGCTGAGTCTTGCCCACTGCGTGCATTAGATTTTGGTCCCATTGAAGAGTTACGTGAAAAACATGGCAATTTGGCAGAGATTGCGCCACTACCTGAAGCGCATTATACCAAGCCCAATATTGTCATTAAACCCAATGCCAATAGCCGTCCTGTCAATGATACGACAGGCCATTTAGCCAATCCTCGGGAGGTATAACATGGGCAATGGATTACACGAATGGCCGCTGATTTTATTTACGGTATTAGGCCAAAGTATTGCAGGTGGCGTGATTGTGACAGGGCTTGCTTGGTTATCGACAGATGATAAATCCCAAAAACAGCGCATTGTGAATGCAATGTTGGCGTTATGGGTGTTGATGGGCTTAGGCTTTCTCGCATCCATGATGCATATGGGCTCACCGATGCGTGCATTTAACTCGATGAACCGTGTGTTTGCGTCATCATTAAGTAACGAAGTGCTGTTTGGCTCCATTTTCTTTGCTTTGGGCGGCCTATGGTGGCTGTTATCTGCAATGAAAAAAATGCCAACAGGGTTAGACAAAGTGTGGTTAATCATCACCATGCTGGTGGGGCTGTTATTTGTTTGGGCAATGACTCGAGTTTATATGATAAGCACGGTGCCAACATGGAATACGCCACATACCACCATTGGTTTCTTTATGACTTTGTTTGTTGTTGGGCCAATTTTAGGCGCACTTTTATTACGCGTGGCTAAATTTCCGTTTAATAGTGGTAAGTTAGCAGCGATTAGTATCGTGGCTTATATTGTGACTATCGCGTCAGTACTACTGCAAAGCGGAGAAATTGCATTAATTGCCACTTCTGTTCAAAAAGCAGTGGATTTAGCCCCTGATTTTGGTGTTTTACAAGTGATACGCTTAGTGGTGACCAGTCTTGGGTTACTGCTATGGATTTTGCCTGTTGTGCGACAAAATCAGCCTTCAGTATTGAGTTTACTTCTGGGTACCGTGCTGGTACTGATTGGTGAATTTATCGGTCGTGGGCTATTCTATGGTTTACATATGACAGTCGGTATGGCTGTGGCTTAATTGGTAAACCTTTCAGCGCAGGAGATGGTTTCCCTGCGCTGATAACTTCAGAGACAATCAATATGCAAGAAGCGCACTTTCTTGAGCACGTCGCAGTCACAGGGCGAGTTCTGGGGGCTTTATTTTATTTCTCACCAGAAAATGAAAACAACGCAGAGATTATTTCGATTTTACAAGAGCCAACTTGGCATGAAGAATGGCCATTTTCCTTACCTTCTTTAGCAAAAATTAGCCAGCTTTTACAATCCAGTGCTCAGGAGAATGAACCCCTCAGTGAAGCATGGCAGCGCTTGTTTATCGGGCCTTATGCTTTACCCGCGCCTCCTTGGGGCTCAGTCTGGTTAGATAAAGAAAAGATTGTTTTTGGTGACTCAACCGTTGAGCTGCGCCAATGGATGCGTACTAAAGGTGTTGAGCCAGTGACAACACAAAAAGAGCCAGAAGACCACTTTGGGCTGATTTTGATGTTAGCGGCTTGGCTCGCTGAGCAAAATCGCAGAGCTGATTTAGAAGAGTTACTCGCTTGGCATCTATTACCTTGGTCGGCACATTTTCTCGAAGTATTGATAGATTCGGCTAACAGCGATTTTTACTGCGCATTGGCGATACTGGCCAAAGAAACATTGGATGGATATCAACAACAGTTAACATTGCCTGTATTAGAGAAAGTGGTGTTTTACAAAGATACGTTATAAATAAAAATAGCACCGCTATCATTTGCGCGGTGCTATTGGTTTTTCATATCAATCAGCTATTGATATTTACTGTTGTGAATCACTTTGTTGCACATACGGTGTATACACACCGGTTAAGCTTTCAAGAAAGGCAACAATGTCATCGACATCTTTCTGTGGCAGTTCTTTACCGACTTGATAACGCAGCATCAGTTTCACGGCTTCATCTAAGGTGGCGACATCCCCACGGTGGAAATAAGGCGCTGTTAATTCAACATTTCTTAGCGTTGGTACTTTTTGGCGTAATTTATCACGCTCATCAGAGGTGACATTCATACGACCAATATCTTGTGCAGTGATTTCACCAAACTCATAGTCTTTTTTCAAACCAAGCGGTTCGAAGGAACGACCACCTAAGATCACACCACCATGGCAGGTTGCACATTTGTTTTCTTTAAATAACTGGTAGCCATGGAGTTGTTGCGCGGTTAATGCAGTCTTGTCGCCTCTTAACCAATTATCAAACGGAGAGTCTGGGGTGATTAAGGTTTTTTCGAACTCTGCAATCGCATCTGTGATGGTGTCACCCGTGAACCCTTCTGGGTAAACGGCATTGAAATCTTGCTTTAAGATAGGGTCTTTATCCAGTTTTTCAATGATTTCATCCCATGATTTTGATGCCATTTCGATAGGGTTTAATGGTGGGCCACCGGCTTGGGCTTGTAAATCAGGTGCTCTACCATCCCAAAACTGTTCGACATTAAATACCGAGTTAAACACCGTTGGCGCATTGATTGGACCTACTGCACCGCCAACACCAATTGACGTTTTACGGCCATCAACACCACCTGCATTGAGCGCGTGGCAGTGTGCACAAGAAATCGTGCTATCCCCTGACAGACGCGCATCATGATACAAGCGGAAACCTAATGCGACTTTTGCATCATCGACATCCAGTGATTTTGGAATTGGTTGAATTGGTTCATTGCGGTGCTCAGCAGCGGTATCTTGGCTGGCATAGTGTTCTTCCCGCTGTTTAGCTATCCAATTCAATAGGTTATCACGTTCTTCGTCACTGACGCTACTGGCCCAATGAAGTGCAACATAACGCGTTGGTGGCATGGTGTGGTTCTGCATAACCCACTCAATTTTATTTAATTCACTTTGCGGTACAGGTTCTCCTGCGATGAGTGCAGCGCGAGCGGCCTCAAGGTTGAATGATTTATAACCTAGCTGAATATCGTACTCCATCAGTTGCTTAGCAATGGGGAATGATGCGTAGGCAGGTAAATCAGTTGACGGCGTGTGACAGTAATCGCATCCTTTTTCAGCAAAGAATTTTAGGACTTGATTATTTTCTGCAATTTTAGATGTCTGAATGTCATTATTTTCTCTTCGTTGGTTATCGTGATACCACACATATCCAGATAACCCAAAATAACCGAGTAAAAGCAAAAATATGACAGCGACCGTAATGCGAGTAAGTTTTTTCATTACACTATCCTTGAAAGATTGCGGTCAAATATATTTAAATATTTTTTAATTAATATAATTCTACAGCCGGACTATGATGGATAAATAAGTCTGAGAGGTTCTTGATTTTTATCAATGATGGCCATCGGTTTAAGCGATTGCTGAAATAAGATTTGCCTATCAATGGTCGGGAAATAAATAATCCGAAGAAATTGTTTTAATTTAACCATATGAAATATATGTGTTATTTAATATTTTTTGTGGCTGAAATATTATTGTCTGAGTAAAATGATTAGATAGCATTTATGATGAGTTTCTTTATTTCTTAAATTATCAAAATGAATTTAAGAAATTGAGTGTTTTTTATTTGTTGTAAATTAAATGCTTGTTTTAACTTGCTAGCTAATCTCACAAGGAAATCATGAAATTAAATTTTATCATTTAAACTTTAGGCTTTATTTATAATGAAAATGAACAAAAGTTAAAAATTAATTGTTAATTAAAAAACTATTTTTTTACGAAAAATAAGACAGTGTTCGACAATGGTCGTTAATACGAAGGTACTAGTTTCAAGCCAGCACTCAATAGGATTATTAGCATTTTTATGGGTATTTTCCTTTTCTTATTATAATGGGTAAATTTAGAGGTTTCATTACTCTCTCAAGTAGCGAATCATAGAAGAATCTATGCTAGGTTTTTATCAATCTTGTCTACAAAAGTCTACGTCAGCTCGTTACATCAAGAGTTTTGGTTTGAAGAATGACAAATCTCTCTGAGTATGTCGATATGTGGTTATTTGATGAAAAATATTTGCTCTATCTGTTGAATCATAGAAGAATAATAAACAATAGCATGTTTTTCTTTGCGAAAGATAAAATTGAACACAGTACGTTTTCAATGGGTGAAGAGTGTGAATTTAATTTTTAAATTCTTAAACAATTTTTTTATGTACTTAGAACTTAATATTACGGTTCCTTATTATGTATATACTTAAAAGAATACTCATAAGTCTTTGCTTATGTAACTTATTATTTTTTTTATTAAACCCATTAGCAATATCAAAGCCAGCCTCAGTACCCAAAGAAGTAATCACAGTTGGTGTTTTTGCTGATAGAGGGGTAGAAGAGGCGAGTAATCGTTGGCAAAAGACTATAGATTGGCTAAATGAGCGTCTCCCAGAATATCACTTCACTCTACAGCCTTTATTACTAGAACAGTTACAAGAAGAAATTTTACGGCAACGTTTACCTTTTATTATCGTTAATCCCTCTGAAAGTATCCGTATTGGTCGAAAATCATCACTCTCTTGGTTAGCAACTTTGATTAGCCCTATGGATAGCGGAACAAAATATTCAACAGGGTCCGCGGTTTGGGTGAAAGAAGAAAGTGTTATATCTTCAATTGAAGAGTTATCGGGGCATTCGATTGGGACTGCGAGTAAACAAGCTTTTGGCGGGTTTATGGCATTTGCTCATGATGTCATTCATGAAAGGAAGCTAAAGGGATATTTTTCTCATCTGGTTGAGATTGGCTACCCTCATGAACATGTTGTGGATGCATTGGTTAGTGGGCAAATAGAGGGGGCGATCTTACCTGTTTGTTTGATTGAATCTATGATTTTAAAAGGTGAATTAAAGCCAAATCAATTACGTATACTTGGTCAACGAAATAAATCTGACGCGCATTGTAAAGTATCTACTCATTTATATCCTAATTGGAGTTTTGCTATGACTAATGCGGCAGACCGTTTATTGGCTAAGCAAGTCGTTGTTGCTTTATTCGATATTCCGTCAGATTCTTCTGCTGCAAAGAGTGCCCAATCTCTGGGATGGAGTGTTCCTGAAAGTCAAATTGAGTTAGATCGGTTATTTACTGACTTAGGGGTGCATCCACTACAAGAAAAATGGTGGTATCAAACTTGGAATTGGTTAATTAATAATTACTACGCTACCATTGCTGGTCTATTACTGTTTGCAATTCTTCCTATTCAATATTTCTTTTTGTCTCTTCGTTACCGAAAAAATTATCTCAAACTGAGACATGCTCAAGAAAGTTTGCATAAGGTTCAACGTCACGCATTAGTTGATAAATTAGGTTCAGGCTTGGCACATGAATTGAATCAGCCTCTAGCTGCAATTCGCCTCTATGCTGAAAGTGAAATTTCACGAAGGAATCAAGGCAAATTAGATACAGATATCACTGTACTCTTAGATAAAATCCATCGACAGGTTAATCGAGTCGATGAGGTTGTGCGCCGTTTTCGTTCATTACTTCAAAAGAAAGCAATAGAAAAAAAGTATATAGATATAAATGCATTAATCGGTGGAACAATAGATTTAGTTAAAATATATGCAGATCAAAAGCACGTTCACTTACATTGGAAGTCAGCTAGTGATGCAGTTTTTATCTTTGGGGATAAAGCAGCAATTGAACAATTGCTTGTGAATTTGTTGACAAATGCAATTGATGCTACATTTCAAAATGATCGTGAACAAGTCACCATTACCTTAACGAAAACAAATGATAAAGTTGAAGTATCGGTTTACGATCAGGGTACAGGTTTATCAATGCCTTTTGAAAAGTTGTTAACTCCATTTGTGACAACGAAGCAAGATGGTATTGGTTTAGGGTTGGTGATTTGTAAAGAAGTCATGGAGTCCCATTTCGGTGAGTTTGAATTGATAAATTTATCAACCGGAGGCTGCCGAGCTGTAGCTCGTATCCCTATAGCTAAAGTTAAATAAAATATATTGACTGTAACCCGTCTTAATGTTCGAGAGCTCCAGAGGATTTTGGGATGAAAAAATCATTTTTATTTGTAGTTGATGATGATGAGTCCGTATTAGACGCCTTGGAATTTATGCTACAAGGTGAAGGGTATGAGCCATTATGTTTCTCATCAGCAGAAGCATTTTTGGACTTTATTCAAAAACAATCAGGTGTATTGCAAGGATGCCTGGTTCTTGATAGCCGAATGCCAGGAATGAGTGGGCAAGAACTACAAGTTATCCTTCAACAGAATCATAAAACTTTAGGTATAATTTTTATTACTGGGCATGGTGATGTCCCTATGGCAGTTGATGCGCTTAAACTCGGTGCCGTAGACTTTTTACAGAAACCTATCTATAGGGAGTCATTGCTTAGTGCGGTAGAAGCCGCGTTGTCTTATAGTAAAAAACAAATATATCAAAAAAATCATATTGAAAAATATCAAAAACTTACGCAACGTGAACGTGATATTTTAGCCTTGCTTGCGAATGGGAAAAATAATCTAGAAGTGTCAAATATTCTTCACATATCACCACGGACTGTAGAAGTTCATAAAGCGAGTACACTACGTCACTTGGATGTAACTACATTGGCGGAAATGATTAAAATTTACATTCAGATTGAGCCATTTATAGCAACTATTCCTCCTCCTCCAATGAGAATTCGGCGAAAAAAATAAAACCGTATTATTGATGCTTATTGATTAAATAGTTCTTGGATAGAGCATCTAATTTGAGAAATATAAATATATTTCAATTGGTTATGATATTTTTTTGATGTTCTATTAATTATAGAATTTAGCAGTAATCACTGAATTCAAAAACAGTGAACCACATTATATACCCATATTTTATGTGGGTACCCCTAATAGAAAAATGGCAAAAAAATCGTAAATATACTTATAAGGATTTAATACTATATAGGTATATGGTTATGGCACAACAGTATGGTTTTTTTGTTGATACGAGTAAATGTACTGGCTGTAAAACTTGTCAGGTTTCTTGCAAAGATAAAAACGAATTACCAATCGGCGTTAATTTCCGCCGTGTATATGAATACACAGGTGGTGAATGGACTAAACAAACTAGTGATGATACATGGCAACAAAATGTATTTGCCTATTATGTTTCGATTAGTTGTAATCACTGCAGTAATCCTGCTTGTACAAAAGCTTGCCCTACAGGAGCAATGCATAAGCGTGAGCATGATGGCTTAGTTGTTGTTGATGAAAAAATTTGCGTAGGTTGCCGCTACTGTGAAATGGCTTGCCCATATGGAGCGCCGCAGTATAACCCTGAAAAAAAACATATGACAAAGTGTGATGGATGCTTTGAGTTAATAGCTCAGAATAAAGCGCCAATTTGTGTTGCATCTTGTCCTTTACGGGCTCTTGATTTTGGGCCAATGGATTTCCTTCGAACTAAATATGGTGAAACGGCTAATATCGCTCCCCTACCAGATTCCAATCTGACTCAACCATCTTTAATTATTCGACATAATCGTCATGCTAAGCCTACTCATAGTCAGCAAGGCTTTATCATTAATAAGGCGGAGTGGTAACTATGCAGGAATTTCCTTTAGTTTTTTTTACTGTATTAGCTCAAGCAGTCGCTGCTAGTTTTATATTCTTGCAGTACTTGCGAGTCATTTCAGTCAGCTATCAATTTCTGATAAATAAAAAGCAGCTTACTAATATTTTCATTATATTACTTATTTTACTTGGAATATCAGGGGCCGTGGCATTAACTCATTTAGGTACTCCTTTACGGGCTCCAAATGTGTTACTCGGTTTAACCCATTTATCAGCTATGTCAATAGAAATTATAACGATATCTATTTTTGGTGCTATGTTATTTTCTCTGATATTTCTTGAAAGGCTTAATATAAATAATGTGATAAAAATAATTATCAATGTTATTGCTACTATTTTTGCATTTGCACAAATCATTGCCATTTCAAATGTTTACTATTTGGATACTGTTTATTTATGGAATTCGGAATGGACGTTAATAAACTTTATATCTAGTGGTTTTATTTCAGGTTCACTACTGATTGCACTGATCATTAAAATAGTCACTAATCAAGAAGATATTCGGAAATTTTTTAATCAACTGTGGAGTGTTATTTTTATTATAAGTATGGCAGTTAATACTGGATATTTAATGCATTTTTTTACCCAGTTAGTTATAGAAAATATAATTTTACCTCAATGGATTAAATTGTTTTTGTTCATCAAAATGATGCTGATTGTATGTGCTTTTACTTGGGTAATCAGAAGTGCTGTACAGATTAAAACAGTCTCTTTAATACTTGTCACGCTTTTAGTCTTCAGTGCTGAGTTATTAGGCCGTGCTGTATTTTATGAGTTAATTACATTTAATCACCTCTAGAATTCTTATTAAAAATAGAGATATCATTATGCTTAAAGATACAAAAGACCAATTTGAAAAAGAACGTTATACGCTTTCTCGACGCCATTTTATAAAGCTGGGAACATTTTTAGGTTCAGGTGCTTTTTTATCTACTCATTCTATGAATGCAATAGCATCAGCAGTAATAGAAACTCATATTGGAGAAGTAACAAAATGGCATAACTGCTGGGCACATTGTCATTCCAGTTGTTTACTAAAGATTGTTACAGAAAATAATCAGATAAAGCGAATTGAAACTGATGATATAGGTAATGATCAATTTGGACAGCATCAAGTTCGAGCATGCTTACGTGGGCGTTCGCTACATAAACGTACATTTTCACCAGATCGCTTGAAATATCCAATGAAAAGAGTTGGCAAACGAGGAGATGGTGAGTTTAAAAGAATTAGTTGGGATGAAGCATTAGAAGAAATATATACTAGGCTGAGTAAAATTATTAGCCAATATGGTAATCAGGCTATATTTAGCCGTATAGGCTATGGTAAACCTGATGGACCCTATCATTTTGTTCCTCGCTTCCTTAATATGATTGGTGGTTTTCTATCACCTGTTGGTAATTATAGTAGCCACCAAATTGATACTGCCTCAACTTATACCTATGGGGATAAGTCTTACACAATGGGGAGTGCTCCAACAGAATTAGCTCGTTCAGACCTCATTGTTTATTTTGGTAATAACCCCGCTAATACTAGAATGAGCGGAGGTAGTGATACTTATCATTATCAAGTTAGCAAAGCGAAAAGTTCTGCTCGGACTATTATTATTGACCCTCAATATACTGATACAGCTTGTGGGCGGGAAGACCAATGGATTCCAATTCGCCCAGGAACAGATGCTTTATTAGTCGAAGCGTTGTCATGGGTTTTGATTACCGAAAAATTTGTTGATGAAGCTTTCTTAAAGGAATATTGCTACGGTTATGATGCAGAGCCTGCGATACCAGAGCATGGGCTATCCGCTTTAGACGCATCACTTAGTTATAAAGCGTATATTTTAGGGCAGGGTGAAGATGGAATAGAAAAAAGACCTGAATATGCGGCTCATATTTGCGGTGTTCCTAGCGAGCAAATATATAAGCTAGCGCGTGAATTAGGTAATGCTAAAGCTCCATTTATCGCTCAAGGTTGGGGGCCTCAACGTCATGCAGCTGGTGAGCAAACAGCTCGGGCCATATTTATGTTACCAATTTTACTTGGAAAAATTGGTTTGCCTGGAACGAATAATGGCGGCTCAGATTTTTTATTTCATAAAACTGATATTGCTAAGATGCCTACAGGCAAGAACCCCGTCAAAGCAAAAATACCTTGTTTTAAATGGTCGGAAGCGATCCTACGAGGTCACGAAATGACATCATTAAGTGACGGTATTGAAGGTGAAGATAAACTTAACACAGATGTAAAATGTGTGTTTATGTATCAAGGTAATTGGCTATTAAATCAACATTCTGACTGTAATGCAATGGCTAAAATATTAGCCAATGAAGAGCTGCTTGAGTTTATTTTTGTCATGGATAATCATATGACTGCAAGTGCCAAGTTTGCAGATATCTTACTCCCTGATATCACATGGCTAGAAAATTCACGCGTTGTTGCATTTTCTACACATATAACAAAAACAGAACATGTATTGGATCCATTATATGAGTGTCGCCACCCTTATGATGTGTTTTCAGATTTAGCAGGAAAGTTTGGCATAAGAGAGCAATATAGAGAAGGTAGAACATGGGATGATTGGCAACGTCATTTATATGAAGAAAGCCGGGTTAAACATCCTAATTTTCCTAGTTATCAGGAATTGTCACAAAAGAAAACAATACGTAGACCTTTCGATCCTGAAGAAGATCGCTATGTATTAAAAGCATTCAGATTAAATCCTAAAGAAAATGCATTATCAACGGAATCAGGCAAAATTCAGATATATAGCCATAAGCTAGCTAAAATCGCGAATACTTGGCAATTAGATGAAGGGGACAAAGTTACTCCTTTACCGCAATATATACAAACATGGGAAAGCTACACGGATATAGATACGAAGAAACGATATCCACTACAGCTAATAGGATTTAAATCAAAAGGGCGTCCACATTCTACATTCTATAATGTCCCTTGGCTGCGAGAAGTCATTGAAGATGCATTGTTGATTAATCCTATTGATGCCAGTGAGCGTCGCTTGGAGCAAGGACAACTTATTCACGTTTATAATGATCGGGGAACTATCCAGATACCGATTAAAATCACACCTCGTATTATGCCTGGTGTTGTCGCTTTGGCTGAAGGAGCATGGTATAAGCCGGATTCTAATGGTGTCGATATAGGCGGATGCATTAATACGATTACTCGCTTAAGACCTACTGCATTGGCTAAAGCCAACCCACAAGGCACCAATTTGGTAGAAGTTAAAGCTATATAGTTGCTGTAGTTTATGGGGAAAGAGGCAAGTGATGAGAAATGACCAAAGTATTATTACAGATACTCAATTACAACTTGAACCATCAGAAACTGTTGTTACATTGAAATTGTTATACCAATTATTTTTTTTCGAGCCAAATGCTATACTTTTAAAAGAAGTTTGTTCAAGTGGTATTTTATTATATTGGCAAGAAAAATTAGGTAATGATTGTAGTGTATTAGAAAACTATTTATCTGATGAAAATGTTTTAGATAAATTACAGGCAGACCATTTATCATTATTTGTTGGTATTGGAATGCCTCTAGCTCCACCATGGGGCTCTGTCTATCTAGATGAAGAAAATTTATTATTTCGCTCATCAACTTATCAGTGGATAGCTTTTTTAGAAGAGCATAAATTCCGATATATACTTGATGAAAAACAACCGCAAGACCATATAGGGTTAATGCTGTCAGTATTAGCGACACTATGGCAAAAAATAATGGACCCAAATTTAAAGGGTGAAGATAAGGAGTATTATAAACATGCAACTCGTATTGTTTTATATGAACATCTTCTTACTTGGGAAGAACGTTTTTGCCAATTAGTTTATCAAAATACAAAAACTCCAGTGTATCGATTGGCTGGGGAGATTACACATATAGTAGTAAATATGTTAGCAAGAGAATTACAAGTACAGCGTACAATGACCAAGCTGTTTTTCTAAATAATGCTCCCGCCAATATAAGGCGGGAGATAAAGTTAAAGGATTAATTATACATTTTCTTAATGCTGACCTTTTATCTTACATGTTTGTTAATTATTCTTTTAAATTTAATGCGCAATTGTGAATGAGTAGTATGGATTAATTATTTATAAGGATTTTTTAATAATGTTAATTTGAAAATAAATGTAATAAATAATTCAGAAACAATTAGGATGCGGATCATAAAAATACGCTTATAAAGAGAGTTCAGTCCCTGACATAAATAAGTTACACGATAAAAGTTTATATTTGATAGAACAATATTGGCATACTTTAGTGAGCTTAAATGAGGGGTAAAGTTTAAAAAAGCACAAGGTGAGCTCATAATAACTACCTTGTGCGATTTAAGTACTTTGGTTGGTAAAAATGACTTAACTTATATCACTCGCATCGTGGCGTTCGCGTACTTGCTGTGCAGGATCACCTTGTAGGCGATTAACCCGTCGACCGCGCTGTACTGCTGGGCGTGCATAGACTTCATCAGCCCAACGAATGACATTTTTATATTCATGGACAGATAAAAACTCAGCGGCATCATAAAGCCAACCTTTCACTAATGCACCGTACCACGGCCAGATGGCGATATCAGCGATACTGTAGTTTTCCCCTGCAACATATCTATGTTCTGCTAAACGTTTGTCTAACACATCTAATTGACGCTTGGTTTCCATTGCAAAGCGGTTAATAGGGTATTCAAATTTTTCAGGAGCATAGGCATAAAAATGGCCAAAACCGCCACCTGCAAAAGGTGCTGAGCCCATTTGCCAAAATAGCCAAGATAAGGTTTCAGCACGTTCTGGTTGAGTTGTGGGTAAAAAAGCAGAAAATTTTTCAGCTAAATAGGTCAGAATCGAACCTGATTCGAATACTCGGATTGGCTCCTTACCACTTCTGTCGACTAAGGCGGGGATTTTTGAGTTAGGGTTAATTTCAACGAAACCCGAACTAAATTGGTCTCCTTCACCGATATTAATTAGCCAAGCATCGTACTCAGCCTCCTTAATGCCAAGGGCTAATAGCTCTTCTAACATAATAGTGACTTTTTGCCCGTTCGGTGTTCCTAATGAATATAGCTGTAGTGGGTGCTTACCTACAGGTAAAGATTTTTCGTGAGTTGCACCGGAAATTGGACGATTAATATTGGCGAATTTTCCGCCATTACCTTGCTCCCATTGCCAGACATTAGGGGGAATATAAGGGGGGTTTGCCATGAGTTAACTCCTTAACCGTTTTCAAAGATGGCGATTGCTTTCACATCATTTCTTTCATTATGACCGTGTTCCACTGTAGCAATCTCTAGTGAATTCACCACTATTATTATCTTGTTGGGTTTGGTGAGAAGGCTAAATAGCACAGAGTGCAAGAGCAGATAGGGGATAAACGGGCTTGTTAAGTATTAACCCTGAACTCTTTTTCGTTTGTGAGTCGTTGTTTATACGCACAATGGAGGTTGAGTTCTTTATAGGAATTTCTGTGCCTTTTGGGTGGTTCGCCAATAACAAAAGGTAAATATTTTCATCTGTTACAAAAATCAGGGTGTGAAATGAGACCTAAATAAAAAAAAACGTTAACAAATGGGTTGTGCAGATCACTAATTCAAATAAAAAAAGGGTGTGAATAATTTGTGAAGATTGGCACTAATTTATCGGAGTGTATTTTATACATTGATAGCATATCAGTCATATTCAGCGGTATCGGAGTGTGTCCATGCTTGTGCCAAATTCAAACATCTACCAAAGCTTATTACAGAGAGCAAAAGTGCAGCCAGACGCTGTTGCCATTGTATTTGAAGAGCAAAGTTGGAGTTATCGCCAATTACTTGTGAAAGTAAACCAAACAATGTTGTGGCTAACAACCACCGTGCAGTTAAAAAAAGGCGATCGAATTGTACTCGGCTGGGGTAATACGATTGAATTTTGCCAATTATTTTATGCCGCGGTAGGGCTGGGTATTCAGGTAATGCCCTTAAGTACCAAAATGAAAGAATTTGAAGGTAAAGAGCATTTATCCTGTATTAATGCCGATGCCATTTTTTGGGATGATACATACCAACCATGGCTGGCACAGCTCAGTGAAAAAGGAGTTAGCCTTTCTCAGTGGCGTAATTTAATCCTTACCGATGAAATTAATTTTATTAACCAAGTTGATGAAGAAGACCCAGCGGTGGTGATATTCACTTCGGGCACAACGGGAACACCGAAAGGTGCTGTGATCACGCACAAGAATATATTATCTGCTGTATATGCCTATCAGGAAACGTTAAAGTTATCTGAACACGATAAAACAATTTTGGCTGTACCGATTTATCATATTACGGGGCTCTCCGCTATTTTAGCATTATTTATTCATATTGGTGGTACGATCTATCTTCAGAAAAAATTTAATGCAAAAGATATTATCTCAACAATTGCAAGAGAGAAAATAACATTTCTACATGGTTCTCCAACTGTATTTATATTGTTAATTCAAAAAATAAAAGAAAATAAAAGTATTAATCTAGAAAGATTTAATTCATTAAAAATGATTGCTTGTGGTGCAGGGCATTTAAATGAAGGTACGATTAAAGAGCTTTCTTATATATTCGCCAAAACATCTATTCATTCTATTTATGGTTTGACTGAGACATCATCCCCTGCCACCATATTTCGTGAAGATATTCGTTATAGTGATAAGAAAGCGAGCTCAGGTACACCAGTTCCCGGATTACAGGTGGCCATACGTGACGATAACGGTAAAGATAAACCCGCTAACACGACAGGTAACATTTGGGTGAAGGGGGATGTTGTTATCCAACGTTATTGGCCTGACAGCCCTGCGAACACGACATCATTTAATGATGGTTGGTTTTTCACAGGGGATATTGGTTATAGGGATGATGATGGTTTTCTTTATATTCAAGATCGAATTAAAGACATGATTAACCGTGGTGGTGAAAAAATATATTCTATTGAAGTCGAAGATTTGATTTCTAATTATCCGGGTGTTAATGAAGTCGCTGTCATTCCAATTGAAAGTACCATTTATGGTGAAGAGCCTATTGCATTTATTATTCCTGAAAACCAAGTATGTTTAACCAGTAAAGAAATTATTGAATGGCTAAAAGACAGGGTGCCAACTTATAAAGTTCCAGTAAGAATTATGTTTACACGTAATTTCCCTAGAACGTGGAATGGGAAAATAAGTAAGAAAGATTTGAAATTACGATATTACTCTTTAAATAACTAAATTCTAAATTAGTTTTTAATTAATCAAAAAGGGGCTATGAAATATTAGCCTTCAGGTAGGTTTTATCATGAATAATAAATTTATTTCGAAACAAGATGCCGCTAAATTAATTAATAATGGCGATACGATTTGTACTGTGGGAATGACATTAACCAGTGCTGCTGAATCTATTTTATCGGCAATTGAACAACGTTTTTTATCCGAGGGTACACCAAATCAATTAACACTGGTTCATGCAGCTGGACAGTGTAACCGTATTCGAGGGAATCAACACTTTGCCCATGAAGGGATGGTGAAACGGATCATTGGTTCCCATTGGGGGTTAGCACCTCGATGGATGCAAATGATTAATGATAACCAAGTCGAAGCGTATTGCCTCCCTCAAGGGCAAATGGTGCACTTATATGGCGCAATGGCTGCAGGCTTACCGGGGCGCTTATCCAAAGTAGGGTTAGGGACATTTATCGATCCTGATCTTGAAGGCGGTAGGATGAACGCGAAAACGTTGGCACTTCCTCCTTTGGTTGAAAAAGTGAATTTCAAAGGGGAAGAATGGTTATGGTACCCAGAAATTCCCTTAGATGTGGTGGTGATCAGAGGAACTCACGCTGATAGTAAAGGTAACCTCACCACCGATGAAGAAGCCATGGCCCTAGAGGTCTTGCATGCGGTACTGGCGGCTAAACGCTTTGGTGCGAAAGTGATTGCACAAGTGAAGTATTGCGTTGAAGAAGGGACTCTGCATCCCAAGCGTGTCACTGTTCCCGCAAGCTTTATTGACCACATTGTCGTGTGCGATAACCCTGAAGAAGACCATCGCCAATCCTCAAGCTGGTTTTTTGACCCAACTCTATGCGGTGATATTCGCACCCCTGTCCAACAAACTACGCCATTACCTTTGGATATTCGCAAATTGATTGGGCGAATTGCATGCCGTTATCTATATGAAAACTGTGTGATTAACTTAGGAACGGGTATTCCAAACGATGTTATCGGCTCAATTATTCAGGAAGAAAATGCAACTAAGCGCGTCGATATTACCGTGGAGTCAGGGATTTGGGGGGGCGTCCAAGCTGGCGGTATTGACTTTGGTATAGGCCGTAACCTGTCAGCGATGATTAGTCACCAAGACCAAATGTTGTACTACAACGGTGCAGGCGTTGATATCACGTATATGGGCGCAGGGGAAATGGATGCCCGTGGCCATGTCAATGCGACGTTGCTAGGCAATATTTGCCCTGGGGCAGGTGGGTTTATTGATATTACCCAAAATGCGCGGCACGTGGTGTTTTGCTCGACGTTTACCGCAAAAGGGTTAGATATTCGTTGTGAAAATGGGCAGTTAAATATTGTGCGGGAAGGGGATATTAGAAAGTTAGTTAACCAAGTACGGCAAATTTCATGGAATGCGGATGTCGCACGAAATATCAACCAAACCATGCATTTTGTCACGGAACGTGCAGTGTTCACATTAGGGGGGGGAACCCCAGTACTGGTTGAAATTGCCCCCGGTATTGACCTAGAGCGTGACATCCTTGCCCATATGGACTTCGTACCCGAAATTTCCCCTGATTTGAAGGTGATGTCTTCTTCACTATTTGAAGAAGCGCCTTTTGGACTGGTTTCGTATTTGTAGTTTCAATATTAAAGAGGAATTTATCCATGTTAGTAAAAGATAAAGTCGCCATTGTGACGGGTGCTGCAAGAGGTATTGGTTTTGCGATTGCTCAGGTACTTGCGGAAGAAGGGGCAAAAGTCGTTATTTCTGATTTAGCCATGTCATCAGGTGAAGAAAGTGCAAAACAGCTACAAGAGCAAGGTCATCAAGCCATTTTCATTCCTTGTGACATTGCCAAACGTGAAGAGGTAAATGCCTTATTTTCTAACGCATTAGCGCATTTTGGGGCGATTGATGTACTGGTAAATAATGCGGGGATCAACCGAGATGGCATGCTGCATAAATTAACGGAAGATGATTGGGACAAAGTGATTGATATCAATCTGAAAGGGACATTTAACTGCATGCAAGAGGCGGCAAAGCTAATGCGTGAACAAGGAAATGGGCGAATTGTCAATATTTCCTCGGCCAGTTGGCTTGGGAATGTTGGGCAAGCCAACTATGCCGCGTCTAAAGCAGGGGTTATTGGTCTGACAAAAACGGCTTGCCGTGAGTTAGCCCGTAAAGGTGTCACAGTAAATGCGATTTGCCCGGGGTTTATTGATACAGATATGACCCGTGGTGTACCTGAAAAAGTGTGGGACATCATGATCAGTAAGATCCCTGCGGGTTTTGCCGGGGATCCGCGCGATGTAGGCCAATGTGTTGCCTTTTTAGCCTCTGATAAAGCGCGTTATATCAATGGTGAAGTGATCAATGTTGGCGGCGGAATGGTGCTATAGGGGGAAATAATGAAACAAGCGAATGATATTGTCATTGTGAGTGGTGTGAGAACAGCAATTGGCACGATGGGGGGAAGTTTTGCAAATACGCATCAACATGACCTCGGAGCTGTGGTGATCCGTGAAGCTGTGAAAAGAGCAGGAATTGCCCCCGAAGATGTTGATGAAGTCATCGTGGGTAATGTTGGGCAAATCGCAGAAAGTGGTTTTATCGCACGTATTTGTCAGCTACGAGCAGGGCTCCCAAAAGAAACGACTGCATATTCGGTTAACCGCCAATGTGGCTCAGGGTTACAAGCTTTAGCTGATGGCATGATGCTGCTACAGACTGGCCAATCCGATGTTGTGGTGGCATGTGGTACAGAAAATATGACGATGCTGCCGTATTACTTACGCAAAGCGCGTTATGGCTACCGCATGGGGAATGATGTGCTCGAGGATGGGTTAACGTCTATCTTAACTTGGCCAGAAGGCCCTTATCACAACGGAATGACGGCAGAAAATGTTGCAGAACAGTTCAATATTACCCGTGAAGAAATGGATGATTTTGCATGGGATAGCCAGCAAAAAGCGTTAAAAGCGATTCAAGCGGGTTATTTTGCTGATCAAATATTACCCGTAGAAATACCTGAAGGCCGTAAAGGCACGCGTATTTTTGATACCGATGAACATCCACGGGATACACCACGTGAAAAATTAGCAAAATTGCGCCCTGCATTTAAAGCTGATGGTGTGGTTACGGCAGCAAACTCTTCAGGTATCAATGATGGAGCTGCGGCATTAGTGATGATGCGTCGTGAAGAGGCGGAAAAACGTGGTTTGAAGCCAAGAATGAAAGTGGTCGATTGGGCTGTAGCAGGTTGTGAAGCGGCCATTATGGGCTTTGGACCCGCGCCAGCAACCCGTCGATTAATGGAAAAGCTCAAAATGGATGTAAAAGACATTGATTTAATTGAGTTAAATGAAGCGTTTGCTGCACAAGCTATTGCAGTCATGAATGATTTGTCTCTTGATAGCACTAAAGTGAATGTGAATGGTGGCGCAATTGCTCTGGGTCATCCTGTGGGTGCCAGTGGGGCTATTTTGCCTGTGAAGTTAATGTATGAAATGGAACGCCGCCAGGTTGCTACCGGGTTAGTGACTATGTGTATCGGTGGTGGTCAAGGGATATCAATGTTGTTCGAAAGAGAATAAGAAAAACTGCAAGCAGAAAGCCCGACGTGGGGCGTCGGGCTGTTGCTGAAGTAAAACAACAGGTATGGGTCACTTATTGCCGAGAGCCGTACCTGTTTCACTACAACATGAGGATCTTATCTATGTTTTCTACAAATGCAAAGTTAGATTATGCAGCTCAGGGTAAAAAAACTAACGCAAAGATATATCGTAACCTGATGCCGTTGTTGATTTTAGCGTACATTATTAGCTTTATTGACCGAACCAATATTGGCATGGCAAAAAATGCGATGTCGATTGATTTAGGATTATCTGCAACCGCATTTGGTATTGGTGCAGGGCTTTTTTTCCTAACCTACTCGATTCTTGAGATCCCAAGTAATTTAATAATGGAAAAAGTGGGCGCGCGTTTTTGGATCACGCGGATTATGATCACTTGGGGGTTATTATCTGCGGCAATGGCGTTTGTGACAGGGCCGACTTCTTTTTATATCTTGCGGTTATTACTAGGAGCGGCTGAAGCGGGTCTATATCCTGGGGTCATTTTGTATATGACATATTGGTTTAGCCAAGAGGAGCGGGCTAAAGCAACAGGATTATTTTTACTTGGAGTCTGTCTCGCGAATATTATTGGGGCACCGCTGAGCGGCCTATTATTGAGTATGGATGGCTTATGGGGCTTCCATGGTTGGCAATGGATGTTTGTTATTGAAGGCCTGCCAGCAGTTATCCTAGCATTTGTTGTGTGGTTCGTGTTGCCGAATAAACCAGAAGATGCGAAATGGTTAGATGAAGATGATCGGAATTATATTAAATATAAACACGATCAAGACAAAAATAGCATTAGTGTGAGTAACAGTAAATTCTCACTCAAGGCGGCATTTAAAAATAAAGCCTTCATGATGATTGTTGCTATCTATTTCACTCACCAGTTCTCGGTCTATGGCTTAAGTTACTTCTTGCCTACTATTATAGGTGAGTATGGCAAATTGACGCCTATTCAAATTGGCTTATTAACAGCAATCCCTTGGATTTCAGCTGCAATTGGTGGCATTTTTGTGGCGAGAAAGGCCAATACACCACGACGTTCATCACGCATTCTAGTTTCAGGTTATGCAGTAATGGCGGTTGGGTTAGTGATTGGTGCCTTAGGTGGCCCAGTAGTCGGTTTAATTGGCTTTTGCTTAACTGCATTTATGTTTTTTGTGGTTCAATCGATTATTTTCTCGCTTCCACCGACGTATATGAGTGGCAGCATGCTAGCGGGAAGTTTGGCATTATTGAACTGCTTAGGGTTATTTGGTGGCTTCCTTGGCCCGTTTATTCTAGGATTTTTTGAAGATTATACAGGAACAGCCACTTCTGGATTATGGTTTGGTGTCGGTTTGTTAGTTATTGGAACGATTATTGCTTCACGAGTGAATACTAACGGTATGAGCGAGCCTGAATCACTACAAGTATCGGCTCCAGCGGAAAGCAAATAATTCAACATCGCCATTTACAATAGGAAAGTCTGCATGAAAATTGTTATCGCACTTGATTCCTTTAAAGGAAGTTGTTCTGCAAGGTTGGCATGCCAAGCCGTTGCTGAGGGTTTCAAGCGTGTATCCTCTGAGTTAGATATGACGTTATTACCCATATCTGATGGCGGAGAAGGTTTGTTGGAGTCACTGGAACATAGCCCCGTGCTTTCTGGTGTAACACCTTACATTTTTAGCTGTACTGGGCCTTATGGTAGTAAGGTTGATGCAGGGTTATTAGTGCTGGAGGAAAAAACTGCCTTTATTGAAATGGCGCAATGCTGTGGGCTGGAATTAGTTCAACGTGAACACCGTCGAGTTGAGAATGCCTCAACTTATGGTTTGGGTGAAATGGTCAAACATGCATTAGATATGGGCTGCTCTCGTATTATTATTGGGATAGGAGGAAGTGCAACTAATGATGGTGGTGCGGGATTTGCTCAAGCATTAGGTGCTCAGTTCTATGATAAAAACTCGCAGCTTATTGAGGCGCCAATTTGTGGTAAAGATCTCATTAATATTGCAAAGATTGATTTTGATAAATTTGATTCACGAGCCGTAGAAGTTGAATTTAATGTCTCTTGCGATGTTGAAAACCCTTTATTAGGCAAAAATGGTGCGACTTATGTTTATGGTCCCCAAAAGGGGGCCGACCAAGCCACACTCGACCAGCTTGAAATCGGAATGGCTCACTATGCGAAATTGATGTCAACAATAACGGGGAAAGATGTCTCACTGGAGGCTGGCAGTGGTGCAGCGGGTGGGTTAGGTGCGGGGCTTCGTTGGTTTGTTTCGGCAAAACTCGAAAAGGGAATTGATCTCGTTTTGGGGCTCCTTGGCGCAAAATCTTATATTCAACAAGCGGATTTAGTCATTGTAGGAGAAGGGCGGCTGGACAGCCAAAGTGCGAATGGTAAGGCTCCTGTGGGAGTGGCTCGTATGGCCAGCCATTATGGTGTGCCTGTCATTGCACTTTGTGGGGGGTATAGTGATGATAGCCGTATCCTATACCAACATGGCATTACCGCAATGTGGTCGCTTTGTCCGGGGCCGGTTTCCCTTGAGCAAGCAATGATAAATTGTGAGCGTTACTTGGCAGATACAGCTGAAAATTTGCTGCGTACCGTACTCGCAAATTCGAATACGTACATAAAACCCTAAAGTGAGGCGGTAAGATGCTACTGACTGAAAAACTAGCCAATGATATTGTCACGCGTGCAATGGGAATTATCCATCACAACGTCAATGTGATTAATAGTCAGGGCGTGATTATCGCTTCAGGAGAAAAAAAGCGTATTGGTGAAACCCATGAAGCCGCAGTGGAAGTGATCCGCTGCGGCAAACGGATCACTATTTACAATGAAAATGAAGCGCGAGCTTATTCGAATGTGGCACCGGGGATAAACCATCCGATTGTTGTGGCAGATAAAGTGGAATTAGTTATTGGTGTGAGTGGTGATCCTGTTGTGATCCAGCGTTATGCCGAGCTCGCTATACTGACGGCTGAGCTGCTAATTCAACAAGAAATTGAGCGGCGTAGTATTAACTGGCAGCATCGTTTGCGTGACATGTTATTTGTCCAGTTTATAGAAAGCACAACGCCAGCACAGGGGCGCAGTGCATTACTAAAATTGCATAATTCCGGTTTTGCGTTCACTTTACCGACTATTCCTGTGATTATTAATATTGAAGCTATTCAGTACCGTCCTGAAATACTCGATACGATCATTACTGAATTATCCGCTATGGAGAAAAGTGATGTGTTATTACTCAATAGCCGCGAAATTTTGATGCTATTTCCATCAACACATTATCAAAATGAGTCATTTATTCCGAGCCTTCATTTCATTTTAGATAGCCAACTTAGCCAATATTACATTGGTGTTGGTGTTCAGGCAGATACACAGGAACATGTGAGAGATGCCGTTCATTTCGCACGTTCAGTGATTGAAGTTGGCCGGCTAACGGTTCCCGATAAACAAGTCTTTTTATTTAAAGAAATGGCATCTTTATGCCTCTTTAATGAATTGGAAAATAGCTATCTATTTAATTTCTTTTTAGATATTTGCCATAAAATATTGTTGCATGATTCGGGCGATATTTTGCTTGAAACCCTGGAGTTATTTTTATCGCAAAATGGCGAAATAGGTAGCACAGCGCAGCAATTAGGTATTCACAGAAATACATTAAGTTATCGGTTACAACAAATTAAAAAGCAAACTAGTTTGGACCCCACAAGGTTTACGGATCTTATTCAGCTATCTGTTGCTATGCATGGCTATCGTCGACGTTACCCAAAACAACAGCCATGGCTCGATGCATTAAGTTGAGGTGCTGTGTCATGACTTTTGTTGTAAAACCCAAATAGCGGCTTCAACACGCGATTTTAAATTAAGTTTCTTTAGTAAGTGTTTGACGTGGACTTTGACGGTGCTCTCTGTGATTTGTAATTTATTCGCAATCATCTTATTTGATAGCCCCTGTGAGATTAAATCTAAGATATGCGTTTCTCTTGGGGTTAATGCGGATAGATTATGCTCTGTAGCGGCTCGGCTATCTCTTAAAGATTCAGCTAAAATGGAGGTAAGCGTTGGGCTAACGACCATTTTACCACTTGCTGCTTCTTTTAATGCAATAATGAGTTTTTCGGGTTCCATGTCTTTGAGTAAATAGCCATCAGCACCTCGTTTTAATGCATGAATTAAGTCTTCACCGTAATTGGATACTGTAAATAAGATAATTCGGCCTGAAAGTTCGCGGCTACGTAAATTATCGAGTACTTCAAAGCCATTCATACCCGGCATATTGAGATCTAATAGGATTAAATCGGGGTCTTGCTCTTCCGCAATTTTAATACCCGTTATTCCATCGTCTGCTTCACCAATGACCTTCAATGTGGGTTCTAAACTAATTAATTGTTTAACACCGTTACGTAGCATCGGGTGGTCATCAATCAGTAGAATGGTAGATTGCCCAGTCAGTTTATTGTCATTTTTCATTAATGAGTTACTCCAATTTAATTAGGCCACAGTCAGTGGAAATACGACATTAACCGTAGTGCCACCCTGAACTCTTGGGGAAATTTGATATTTCCCATTTAGGCTTAGGGCTCTTTCTCTCATAATAATCAATCCATAATGGTTATTTTTTGTTGGCTGAGGTTGGATCCCTTCCCCATTGTCTTCTATCATCATGGTGATTAACCCATTATTTTCGATTAATGAGACTCGCGACCAGTTCGCATTAGCATGTTTGAGAATATTGCTTAAAGCTTCTCGGATTATCTGAATAATATGAATAGATTGATGTGGAGAGAGGCTTTTGGCTGGAATTTGGTAATCTAATTCAATTTGAAAACCAAGACGTTGGCTGAATTCTTGGATTGTGCTTTCTAAAGCAGGGAATAAGCCTGGTTCAGTTAATTTTAGCCTGAAGGTTGTTAAAAGTTCACGTAATTGGCTATAGGCGGAATTTATTTCATTGCGCATTTCGTTTAATAGTTCTTGGTGCTTAGTTGGCAATGTTTTAGGTTGCATTTGCAGATAACTAATTTGCATTTTGAGACAAGATAATGATTGTGCGATGGAATCATGTAATTCTCTCGCAATCGCCGAGCGTTCATCCATAATCAGTAACTGCTGTTGTTGTTCTAATTGGTGCTCCATCGCTAGCATTCCAGCAATTTGTTTGACTAGCATGAGCACTAAATTATTTTGCTCTTCAGATAATGGCTGGTTTATATCTATTTCAGCCAAAATCATGCCATAACGCTGTAAGTTATCGGAAATCTCCCATGATATTACTTTAAGGTGCTCAGCTTTTTTGGGTGACTTGAGGCAGTGTTCCTTGTTTTCAGGGCAATGAATTTCTTGAAAGCAGGCATTATTATTTTCTTCATATAGCCTCAATCTGATGTTTTGTAATGGCATTAAGCTTTTCAGTTCAGATAATACTTTTTCTAACCTGACGGATAGTGGCCCAATGGCATGTAAGGTGCGATTAGATTGGTATAAATAGAGTAATACGTTATTTTTATTTTGTAGATCAGCCGTTTTTTCGATAACTCGGGATTCTAATTGATGGTAACTCTGTGCGAGCTCATCCGACATTTGATTTAATGTTTGACCCAGGGAATTTAGCTCATCTTGTTTCTTGCCGACAGGGAAGCGCTGACTAAAATCTTGATGGCTAATCGCATTCACCATATGAAGTAACTTAAGCCAAGGTGCATAAATTTTCTTTCTAAAATGGCAGATAGCAAAAATAAGTAGCAATGAAACGAGGCTAATAAATACCATTTGGGTGATGGCTACATAGGTTATTTTTCGTTCTGTTTTTTCATCAATATTACGAACTAATGCATCGAGTTTATTAACGAAGGTAACGACCGCAAGACGTGCATCATTAGGAGAAACTGCATGGTTAAGTGCTGGTTTTAATTCTGTAACCCAATATTGATAAAGCTCAGCAAATTGCGGATTTAAATCTTCTATTTCGACAACTTGTGTCAGTTCATTGCTTAATAAATTTTTTTCAAGCTCACTAACATATACGTCAGAGTATTGGTTGAGTGGCACTAATGAAAGTAAATGATAGCTTTGCATCCGCAATGAGCCTGACTTATTAATTGCATGTGCATTTCCTTGCACACTAATAATCATACTATTTGAAATTGTCATGCCAATAATACCGAGTACGGCAATCAATAACATTAGACCAATAACTTGGTTAATGATTGAAAATCGGTGATAAGCAATAGACATAAGTGATCCTTTCTACTCTTTACGTTTATTCATTATTTTTGATAACGTAGATATTGTTTCTCTATTATATAAAATTGAATATGCCACTTCGGTATTACTCCTTAATATCCCATTGAATTATTCGCTTTAAATTCCAACAAATAAAATTACGCAGTAATAAGTTTTTTTGTTTTAATTCAATTTGTTATTGTTTTGTACTCCTAATACCCCTCTAGTGGTTAACGAAAAAAATCACGCATATTTCATTTAAATCTCTCTTGATTTAGATCAGCTTCACAGTGGTCTATTCGCCACACACTGCGAGCAGAATTTGTATTTATCGGGGTGATTTATGTCTCAACGAGATAATGTTAATAACGTGGTTGCACAGTCAAATAATGGTGTTATACAGGATTGGCGTCCTGAAGATATTCGGTTTTGGCAGCAAACGGGGCAGCGTATTGCAAATCGTAATTTATGGATTTCTATTCCATGTTTATTGCTCGCATTTTGCGTATGGATGTTATTTAGTGCCGTTGCTGTGAATTTAAATAAAGTGGGTTTTAATTTTACGACAGACCAATTATTTTTATTAACCGCATTACCTTCCGTTTCAGGCGCTTTATTAAGAGTCCCTTATTCATTCGTTATTCCTATTTTTGGTGGGCGTCGTTGGACTGCTATTAGTACGCTATTTTTAGTGATCCCATGCATTTGGCTAGGTTATGCGATTCAAAACCCCGCCACGCCTTATCAAGTCTTTGTCATTATTTCCCTACTTTGTGGTTTTGCCGGCGCTAACTTTGCATCCAGCATGTCTAATATCAGCTTCTTTTTCCCTAAAGCTCGTCAAGGTGGTGCACTTGGCCTGAATGGTGGGCTAGGCAATTTAGGGGTCAGTGTCATGCAATTGGTGGCCCCTTTCATTGTGGGTGTTGGCGTATTTACTTTCGTGGGGGGAACGGGAGCGACTCAACCTGATGGCTCAACGCTGTGGTTAGAAAATGCCGCTTGGATTTGGGTGCCATTTCTACTGCTTTTTACGGTGATGGCTTGGTTTGGCATGAATGACTTAGCGGCTAATAAGGCATCTCTTAAAGCACAATTACCTGTTTTGAAACGGGGGCATTTATGGGTATTAAGCCTGTTATATCTGGCGACATTCGGCTCATTTATCGGTTTTTCTGCCGGTTTTGCGATGTTATCGAAAACGCAGTTCCCAGACGTCATTATTCTGAAATTTGCTTTTTTTGGTCCTTTCCTCGGGGCGTTAGCGCGTCCAGTTGGCGGCATGCTGTCTGACCGTTTTGGCGGCGTGAAAGTCACATTACTGAACTTTGTTGTCATGGCTGTTTTCTCTGGTTTGCTGTTTTTTACGTTACCAGAAAAAGGTCAAGGGGGCTCTTTCGGGGCTTTTTATGGCGTATTTATGGTGCTGTTTTTAACGGCAGGGTTAGGTAGTGGCTCAACCTTCCAAATGATCGCAGTCGTTTTTCGTAAATTAACCATGGATAAAGCCATTTTAAGAGGGGCTTCAGAGCAAGAGGCTCAAAAAGAAGCGGTAACAGAAAGTGCTGCGGCTCTAGGGTTTATCTCTGCTATTGGGGCAATCGGTGGCTTTTTTATTCCAAAAGCGTTCGGAACATCATTAACACTGACGGGTTCGCCGGCAGATGCGATGAAAGTATTTTTTGTATTTTATATTTCCTGTGTGTTTATCACATGGCTGGTATACGGCCGTAAACACAAATAATAACAAGTCATAAAAATCAATTTTAGCAATGTACGGCGCCGGTCGCCGTCTCTTTGGAGGCAATCCGATGAGCAAGTTTTTAGACAGATTTCGGTATTTTAAGCAGTTGGGCGAAACCTTTTCAGGTGATCACGGGCAAGAGTTAAATGTAAACCGTGATTGGGAAGATGGTTATCGTAGCCGCTGGCAGCATGACAAAGTTGTGCGTTCCACTCATGGTGTTAATTGTACTGGCTCTTGTAGCTGGAAAATTTATGTCAAAAATGGGTTAGTCACTTGGGAAACTCAGCAGACGGATTACCCACGAACTCGCCCTGATTTACCTGACCATGAGCCGAGAGGATGCCCTCGAGGGGCAAGCTACTCTTGGTATTTATACAGCGCAAACCGTGTTAAATACCCAATGATGCGTAAGCGCTTACTTAAATTGTGGCGTGAAGCAAAAGCGGAGCAACAAGACCCTGTTGCAGCGTGGCTATCTATAATCAATGACCCGCAAAAGGCACAAAGCTATAAACAAGCTCGTGGTCGTGGTGGTTTTGTTCGCTCAAGCTGGCAGGAAGTGAATGAACTAATTGCAGCGGCAAACGTCGCGACGATTAAAGAATTTGGTCCTGACCGCATAGTTGGTTTTTCACCCATTCCCGCGATGTCGATGGTTTCCTATGCCTCAGGTGCGCGCTATTTATCATTAATTGGTGGCTCGTGCTTAAGTTTTTATGACTGGTATTGTGACTTGCCGCCTGCATCACCCATGACGTGGGGCGAACAAACTGACGTACCGGAATCAGCAGATTGGTACAACTCGTCTTATATTATTGCTTGGGGTTCTAACGTTCCGCAAACGCGTACGCCAGACGCACATTTTTTTGCAGAAGTGCGTTATAAAGGGACGAAAACGGTCGCGGTGACGCCAGATTACGCGGAAATTGCCAAATTATGTGACCATTGGTTGAACCCGAAACAAGGAACAGATAGCGCCATGGCAATGGCGATGGGGCATGTGATCCTCAATGAATTCCATGTAAAACGCGAAGCTGAATATTTCCGTGAATATGTGCGTACGTATACCGATATGCCGATGCTTGTCATGCTAGATAAGCGTGAAGATGGCTCTTATGCCGCAGGCCGCATGCTACGGGCATCTGATTTACATAATTCATTAGGCGAAGAAAAAAATGCCGAATGGAAAACTATTGCGATTGATGAAGAGACAGGCGAATTATGTGCTCCACAAGGTTCAATGGGATTCCGTTGGGATGGCGGTCAAAAATGGAATTTAGAACCGCGCGCTGGACAAGATGCACATAACATTAAAATGAAACTCAGCTTGGCAGATAGCTATGATGAATTTGTCGATGTTGGTTTCCCTTACTTTGGTGGCTTAGAAAGCGAGCACTTCCTGCATGTTGAACTTAAAGATATTTTATTACATAAACTGCCCGCTAAACGTATTCAGTTAGCTGATGGTAGCGAATCATTAGTTACTAGTGTTTATGATTTAATGCTAGCGAACTACGGCATTGACCGTGGTTTTGGTGATGAAAACTGTGCAGTTGATTACGATGATATGAAAGCGTATTCACCTGCGTGGGCGGAGAAAGTCACAGGGGTTAGCCGCCAAAATATTATTCGCATAGCGCGTGAGTTTGCCGATACCGCAGAGAAAACCCATGGCCGCTCTATGGTGATTGTTGGCGCAGGGATTAACCACTGGTATCACATGGATATGACCTACCGCGCGATTATCAATATGTTGATTTTTTGTGGTTGTGTAGGGCAAAGCGGTGGTGGCTGGTCTCACTATGTGGGGCAAGAAAAATTACGTCCACAAACGGGTTGGTTACCTTTAGCCTTTGGTTTGGACTGGCAGCGCCCACCTCGCCATATGAATAGCACTTCTTTCTTTTATAACCATTCAAGCCAATGGCGTTATGAAACAGTCGCAACAGAAGAGTTGTTATCGCCTCTAGCCGATAAGCAAGCCTTTAGTGGCAGTTTGGTTGATATGAATGTACGAGCAGAACGCATGGGGTGGCTGCCGTCAGCACCACAGTTAAATGTCAACCCATTAAATATTGCGAAGAATGCACAAAGTGAAGGGATGTCACCCACTGATTATACTGTTAAACAGTTGAAAGAAGGCAATATTCGCTTTGCTTCAGAACAACCTGATGACCCTCAAAATTTCCCACGAAATCTGTTTATTTGGCGTTCAAATTTATTGGGTTCAGCAGGGAAAGGCCATGAATACTTACTGAAATACTTATTAGGAACTGAAAATGGTATTCAAGGCAAAGACTTAGGTCAACAAGGCGGCGTCAAACCAGAAGAAGTGGAATGGCAAGATAAAGCGGCAGAAGGGAAAGTTGACTTAGTGGTGACTCTCGACTTCAGAATGTCGAGCACCTGCCTGTTCTCGGACGTTATTTTACCGACTGCTACTTGGTATGAAAAAGACGATATGAATACCTCGGATATGCATCCATTTATTCATCCGCTCTCTGCGGCAGTTGACCCAGCTTGGGGATCCAAAAGCGATTGGGAAATTTACAAGGGGATTGCCAAAGCATTTTCTGAAGTCAGCGTTGGGCACTTAGGCAAAGAAACGGATGTGGTGACGCTGCCGATCCAACATGATAGTGCTGCTGAGATGGCACAGCCTTTTGATGTGAGAGATTGGAAAAAAGGCCAGTGCGAGCTGATCCCCGGAAAAACTGCACCGCACATTATCTGTGTTGAGCGTGACTATCCAAATACTTATGCACGTTTTACCTCTCTTGGCCCACTGATGGATAAATTGGGTAATGGGGGAAAAGGGATCAATTGGAATACGCAAGATGAAATTGATTTCTTGAAAAAACTCAATAGAACCCAGCCAGAGGGGGCTAATGCTGGGCGGCCAAAAATTGAAACAGCGATTGATGCCGCTGAAGTTATTTTAACACTCGCGCCTGAAACCAATGGGCAAGTGGCAGTAAAAGCATGGGATGCGTTAAGCAAAGTAACAGGCCGCGACCATACTCATCTTGCTCGTCATAAAGAAGACGAAAAAATCCGTTTTCGCGATATTGTTGCGCAGCCGCGTAAAATTATCTCTAGCCCGACATGGTCAGGATTGGAAGATGAACATGTTTCTTACAACGCCTGTTACACCAACGTTCATGAAATGATCCCATGGCGAACGCTCAGTGGTCGTCAGCAGTTATATCAAGACCATGAATGGATGCGCGCCTTTGGGGAAAGCCTTGTGGTATATCGCCCACCGATTGACACACGAGCCGCTCAGCCACTTATGGGGAAAAAATCCAATGGGTTCCCAGAAAAAGCACTGAACTTTTTAACACCGCACCAAAAATGGGGGATCCACTCTACTTACAGCGACAACTTATTAATGTTGACGTTAGGCCGCGGTGGCCCAGTGGTTTGGCTTAGCGAAGAAGATGCCCGCGAGCTTGGTATCGAAGATAACGATTGGGTTGAAGCTTTTAACAGTAATGGTGCATTAACCGCTAAAGCGATCGTTAGCCAACGTATTCCTGATGGCATGATCATGATGTACCACGCCCAAGAACGGCTGATCAACTTGCCTGGATCTGAAATTACGGCTCAACGTGGCGGAATTCATAATTCGGTCACGCGTGTTTGCCCGAAACCTACGCATATGATCGGTGGCTATGCGCACCTTGCCTATAGCTTCAATTACTACGGAACAGTAGGTTCTAATCGTGATGAATTTGTGGTTGTTCGCAAAATGAAACAGGTTGACTGGCTGGATGGTGAAGGTGATGCCTACCAGCAGACCTTGAGCGGAAAGGAGAAAGCATAATGAAAATTCGTTCTCAAGTCGGCATGGTGCTAAACCTTGATAAATGTATTGGTTGTCACACTTGCTCAGTGACCTGTAAAAACGTGTGGACTAGCCGCGAAGGGGTTGAATACGCATGGTTTAATAACGTCGAAACTAAACCGGGTATTGGTTATCCCCATAATTGGGAAGACCAAGAAAAGTGGAAAGGAGGCTGGATACGCACTATTAAGGGTAAATTGGTTCCACGGATGGGGAACAAAGTGGGTGTTTTATCGAAAATCTTCGCTAACCCAGATGTACCTGCTTTGGATGATTATTATGAGCCGTTTAATTATGACTACGGCCATTTAAAAAATGCCAAAGAAGGCAAACACGTACCAACCGCGCGCCCTCGTTCATTAATTACGGGTGAGCGAATGAGTAACGTGAAAATGGGACCAAACTGGGAAGATGATTTAGGCGGCGAATTCGCCAAGCGAGCCCAAGATAAAAACTTTGAACATATTCAAAAAGAGATGTACGGGCAGTTTGAGAATACATTCATGATGTATTTGCCACGCCTGTGTGAACATTGTTTAAACCCAGCGTGTGTAGCGACCTGCCCAAGTGGGGCAATTTATAAGCGCTCAGAAGACGGTATTGTGTTGATTGACCAAGACAAATGCCGCGGCTGGCGTATGTGCTTAACCGGTTGCCCGTATAAAAAAATCTATTTCAATTGGAAAAGCGGTAAATCAGAAAAATGTATTTTCTGTTACCCACGTATTGAGTCAGGCATGCCAACGGTTTGTTCTGAAACCTGTGTTGGTCGTATCCGCTATTTAGGGGTATTGCTGTATGACGCCGATAAAATTGAGTCGGCAGCCAGTGTCGAAAAGGAAACCGACCTTTACCAAAGCCAACTTGATGTTTTCCTTGATCCCCATGATCCAAAAGTGATTGAAGAAGCGCAAAAACAAGGGATCCCATTAAGTGTGATCGATGCGGCACAGAAATCCCCAGTGTACAAAATGGCGATGGAATGGCGCTTAGCTCTGCCACTGCACCCTGAATACCGCACGTTACCCATGGTGTGGTATGTCCCCCCTTTGTCACCAATTCAGTCAGTGGCGGATTCAGGGCTCTTAGCTAATAACGGTGTATTGCCGGATGTAGAAAGTTTACGTATTCCAGTGCAATACCTTGCGAATTTGTTAACGGCGGGGGATACCGAGCCGGTGTTATTGGCGTTAAAACGTATGTTAGCGATGCGCCATTTCAAACGGGCAGAAACCGTGGAAAACCAATGTGATACCAGCGCGTTAGAGCAAGTTGGATTAACACAAGCTCAAGCACAAGAAATGTACCGTTATTTAGCTATTGCTAACTATGAAGACCGTTTTGTCATTCCATCCAGTCATCGAGAATTGGCGCGTGAAGCATTTCCTGAAGCGAAAGCTTGTGGCTTTAGTTTTGGTGATGGCTGCCATGGTAGCGATAGCAAAGCGAATTTGTTTAATAGCAGACGCATTGATGCCATTGATATCACACCAAAAAATAATCAGGAGAAAGCACTATGATGGCACTAAAAGTGATCTCTCGGTTATTGGAATACCCTTCGGAAGCGCTTTGGTTACATCGTGATGAGCTCATTGAAGCGCTAGAACAGGCTGATGAACTGTCTGTCACACGGGCTGTTCAACTGATGGTGTTTGTGCGTGAGTATCTCAATGAAGACTTACTCGATATGCAAGCGCAATATTGTGAGCTGTTTGATAGAGGCCGCGCAACATCATTATTGCTATTTGAGCATGTGCACGGTGAGTCCCGAGACCGAGGACAAGCGATGGTGGATTTAATGGCTCAATATCAGCAACACGGTTTGCAAATTGATTGCCGTGAATTACCTGACCATTTGCCCATTTATTTGGAATATCTAACGGTATTACCGACCAATGAAACTATCGAGGGGTTGCAGGATATTGCGCCAATTTTAGCGCTGTTAGGGGAAAGGCTAAAACAGCGAGAAAGCCGTTTCTCTGTTTTATTTGATTTTTTACTTGAGCTTTCCCATAGCGATATTGCTGCGGAGCAATTAAGCAAACAAGTAGCAATCGAAGTACGGGATGACACTCCAGAGGCGCTAGATGCGGTTTGGGAAGAGGAGCAAGTGAAATTTTTTGCTGATGAAAAAACATGTGGTAGCGAAGTGGCGGCACATCAACATCGCTTCGCCAATGCGGTGGTACCACAATATTTGGATCTCAGTGTGGGTAGCCATGTAGGAGTTCAAAAATGAATTTTATCAATCAATTTTTCTTCGATATATACCCCTATATCGCTGGGACGGTATTTATTGTCGGTAGTTGGTTACGTTACGATTACGGGCAATACACGTGGCGAGCGGGTTCCAGCCAAATGTTAGATAAAAAGAACATGCGTTTGGCATCAAACTTATTCCATTTGGGGATTATTGGGATTTTTGTCGGGCACTTTTTAGGTATGTTAACGCCTCATTGGATGTATGAATCTTTTCTGCCAATGCATATTAAGCAATTAATGGCGATGATTGGTGGGGGGGCAGCAGGTGTGATGATGTTAATTGGTGGCGCGATGCTGTTGAAGCGCCGCCTGACGAACCCTCGCGTGAGAGCAACTTCATCCTTCGGTGACATTATGATTTTAACCTTGCTGGTGGTGCAAGTTTGCTTAGGGTTACTCACCATTCCATTCTCAGCACAACATATGGATGGTAGCGAAATGTTGAAATTAGTGGGATGGGCGCAATCTATTGTGACATTCCATTGGGGGGCATCCAATTACCTTGAAGGGGTTGGCATCGTTTTTAAACTGCATATTGTGTTGGGTATGACGATATTTTTACTCTTCCCATTCTGCCGTTTAGTGCACATTTGGAGTGCCCCTATCGAATACCTGACTCGTCGGTATCAATTGGTGAGAAATCGCCATTAGGTTTGGCTCGACAAGGCGGTGGGCCAGTACATTGCTTTTGTACAACTTGTTCTTGTGTAAACAACAAATATTGCTATTTTGGCACCCCATTTCATATGAGATGGGGTTTTTTGTTTTAAGTGGTGATTTACTTTGTATCGCCATATAAACATACTCTAATTTGGGTGTAGGTAATGTTAAATATAATGGTAAGTTATGCTCAGTCTTTATGGTGTTTTGACTTAAACAGCGGTTTCTATATTTGAGATATTATTATTAGGTCAGTAATGTAATTGTCGACAATAATTTATGGCATTACTTTTACTCATTTTTGGGATATCCTCATTTTCGTTATTTAACTTACCTTGATTTAGCTAATCAACTTAAATAGAGATTGGTTTATTTCTATTAAAGGTGTCTTGTTTTTCTATTTTAATCCTTCTGGTGGTATTTATAAAGTTATTGAAAGTTACTTTTAATTACTGTTTGAAATAATTTGAAACATTAAGGCTGTCTGACTATCGTTTTTCATTTTATTTTCTATCAATTATTTCTATTTTTATTTTTATTTAAAAAGTGTTTTATTATATTAATGGCACCTAGGTGTTGCTTATATTGAATGCATGGTTGTTTTTAATCTATCATGATGATATTTATGGATTTATTTTTAATTTATTACTCATTTAAAATGTAACAATTGGTGAGTTTAGAAACATTATGAAAATATTTAATTGTTTTTTTTGGGAAGTTTCTGATTAATTATTTTTCGGTAAAATCTCGATTTAATATTTTTGAGTTAATTTCATGATTTCACTTTATCTCATCCCATTTTTTTTCACTAATAAGAACCCGTTTTATGAGTATAAAAAACTTTATTAATAATGATTGGGTTTATTTTATGGTTTTTTATTAAGAAAAGGTCAATTTAATTAGAAGCACATCACCAACTTATCCCGTAATGGTGTATTTAAGATGGGGTATGTTATGAATTATATATATATATCACTAACTTATAGTTAAGGTGTTTAATTAACCCTTAAATTTGACATAACTAAAATGTGGTATAATAATGGCAACGCATTGATGCATTGTTTAATTATTTCATTTATTAACTAATAGAGTTTGATAAATAGAAATAGTTATTGGTGTCAATCTTTAATATTTGCTAATCGAATATATTTTAAGAAAAAGTTGAAATAATCAGATTAATAATAACTCATTATTTTAATTTGTGTTGTCTTTTTATCTAATGGAAATGTATAAAATGAAATTAAATAAACTTGCTTTAGTATTAGGTTTAGGTTTAGCAGTAGTTGCTGGTTCTGCTTCTGCAAACCAAGGTGGCGGCCAAGTCACTTTTAAAGGTTCAATTATTGATGCTCCTTGCTCAATTCCACCAGGATCTCAAGCATTTGAAGTACCAATGGGTGCTATCGCAACATCTGCATTAAACGGTGGCGGTAAAAGTATTGCTCGTGACTTCAATATTCAATTAGAGCAGTGCGACATCACAACTCTGAAAACAGTTCAAACTACATTTACTGGTATTCCAAGTACTTCGGTAACTGATGGTTTAGCTATTGCTGGTACTGCGAAAAACGCGGGTATCGTGATCACTGATTTCAACGGCACCAAAATTGCTTTAGGTGCTAAATCACCATCTCAAACTTTATTAACTGGTGCGAACACATTGCGTTTCCAAGCTTATTTGCAAGGCGATGATGATGCAACAAACAAACCAGCTGTACCAGGTGAATTTGATGCAATTGCAACATTTGCTCTGAGCTACCAGTAATTGGTATAGCCCGTACAAGGATGTATGGGCACTAATTTTAATGCATTGAAATTGGTTATTAAGTTGAGATGGAGTCGCTATGAATCACTTTGGCATCATTGTCATGGTGCTTTCAGGAATGATATTTGCCCCGATAGTCAGTGCGCAAAATCAAAATTCTCGGGCACAAAGTCAGTTCAAAGGAACTGTTACTATGGGCGGTTCAATCATTGAGAGCCCTTGTGCAATAGATGCAGATAGCCGAGATCAATCAGTTAGCATAACGACTGTACCGGTTAGCCAGATAATTCACGACAGAGAAAGTCCAACAAGTGATTTCTCTATACGCCTTATCAATTGTGTTCTAACACCGGTAACTCCTGGAACCCCTAATTGGCAAACTTTCAATATTACATTTGATGGCCCAACTGATGGCCGTAACTTCGATGTTTTTGGGCATGCAAATGGATTGTCAGTAAAAATTTCTGATATGGCTGGAAATGTTGCAATACCTGGTAAGGCAATGCCTGATTTACCTATTAGCGCGGGGGAGACAACTCTGCACTATAAGGTGCGGGTAGTACCTAATAATAAACGCTTAAAACCAGGAAATTATCAGACAACTATCCGTTTTAAAATGGATTATTACTGAGTTATTACTAAGGGACTATTATGGCTCTGCGATTAAAAAGTAAAAATAAAGTATTTAATAACTCAGTAAGTTATTTTTTAACGCCTGTTGCTACCATGGTGTTTATAGCCATTGCTCATATAAATTTAGCTAATGCAAATAATGATAGTATTGAGTTTAATACGGATGTTTTAGATCTTCAGGATAAAAAAAATATTTCCTTAAATGAGTTCTCTCGCGCAGGTTATGTTATGCCTGGGAAGTACCCATTTAAAATTAATTTAAATAGTCGCGATTTAGCTGACATTTTTGATATTGAATATATCGCGGATCCTAATGATCCGGGTATGACTGAGCCTTGTTTAACGCCAGATGTTGTTGACCATATCGCTTTGCGTGATGAATGGAAACAAAAGGTTGAATTTGCTAAAAATGGCCAATGTTTAATTCCAGAAACGATCCCAGGAATGACAGTAAGTGGTTCTTTAGCCAAAGAAACGATCACCATTACTGTACCTCAGGCTTATATCGAATTTACCTCTGATAACTGGGATCCACCATCTCGTTGGGATGAAGGTGTTCCCGCTCTGATCTTTGACTATAACTTGAATGCTAACTTAACAAGGCCTGCAGATTCAGCCAATACCCAGTCAGTTACTGGTAACGGTACGACAGGTTTTAACTTAGGCGCATGGCGTTTTAGAGCTGACTGGCAAGCAAGTTATAATCGAACGAATGGTCAATCCACAGATCGTAAATGGGATTGGAGTCAATATTATGCTTATCGAGCCGTCAAAGAGCTAAATGCAAAGCTAACGATGGGGGAGCAATTTCTTCGCTCAGGGTTATTTGACTCATTCCGTTATATGGGGGTAAGTCTTATCTCTGATGAGAGAATGTTACCACCTAACTTACGTGGCTATGCACCTGAAGTCACTGGTGTTGCGAGAACCAATGCAAAAGTGATTGTGACTCAGCAAGGGCGTGTCATTTATGAAACGCAAGTTGCTCCGGGGCCTTTTCGTATTCAAGATTTAAGTGATGCCGTTAGCGGTAAATTAGATGTACGTATCGAAGAGCAGGATGGCTCCATACAAGAATTCCAAATGAATACCGCCTCCATTCCGTATTTAACTCGTCCAGGCTCAGTGCTGTTTAAGATTGCCGGTGGCCGACCGAATAATATGGAACATGAAACAGAAGGGCAAGGATTCGTTACAGGGGAATTTAGCTGGGGGGTCTCTAACGGTTGGTCATTATTCGGTGGTGGTGTCGCGGCAGGTGACTATAACGCATTATCACTCGGTGTTGGTCGAGATTTACTCGCCTTCGGTGCAATTTCATTCGATATCACTGAGTCACGAGCAAAACTGAAAACAGAAAACAAAATTTATACAGGGGCGTCTTATCGCTTAAGTTATTCAAAACGTTTTGAAGAATATGACAGCCAAGTCACCTTCGCAGGATATCGATTCTCTGAACGCGACTTTATGAGTATGAACCAATATCTCGACCGTCGTTACAGAGGGGTGGAATTCGATAATAGTAAAGAGCTGTATACGATCACATTTAATAAGTATTTCACTAGTGCGGATCTGACTGCGTATCTGAACTATAACCACGAAACTTATTGGAATAAGCCTGCGGCAAAACGCTATAACGTTTCTATTGCTAAATATTTTGATATTGGTCGTTTTAAAAACATCAATTTAAGTTTAACGGCATTCCGTAACAAATTTGATAATAGAAATAATGATGATGGGCTATATATGAACCTCTCTTTGCCTTGGGCTGATAGAGCGTCAATTAGCTATAACAACATGGTGACGAGGGATGGTAATTCACATACCGTCAGCTATTTCGATTCCGTTGATGATAAAACAAATTATCGTGTTGGTACTGGGGTTAGTAGTCGTGGACGTGGAACCATTGATGGTTTCTATACGCGTTACGCTGATTTAGCAACCGTTACGGCAAGTACCAGTTATATCAATGGCGATACCTCTTCAGCTGCATTTTCTCTACAGGGTGGTGCAACAGTCACAGGGCATGGTGCCGCATTACACCGCATTAACACGCCAGGTGGAAGCCGGGTGATGGTAGGTACTGAAGGTGTGAAAAATGTCCCTATTCAAGGTTTTGGGCCAACCACAGAAACCAACATTTTTGGTAAAGCAGTAGTCTCTGACATCAGTGATTACTACCGTACCAGTGCGCATATTGATGTGACTCAGCTGCCTGACGATGTGGAAGCTATTCGGACATCGCAGCCTATTACGTTGACTGAAGGGGCTGTTGCTTACCGCGAATTTGAGGTGTTAGCGGGTGTTAAAACGATGGTGAGATTGGCATTGGCCGATGGAAGTTATCCGCCATTCGGGGCTACCGTGAGAAATGAGAAAAATAGAGAGCTCGGTATCGTGACTGATAATGGCTCCGTATATATCTCTGGTGTCAATCCAAATGAAGTTTTAGATGTGCATTGGGATGGAAGTGCGCAATGCAAAATTCAGATCCCAGGAAATATTAAAACGGCGGAATTTAACTCACTGTTATTACCGTGTACAAGCAGCCCAGGTATTGAACCTGGATATATGCCTGCAAAAGCTGTTCCTGTTGGGCAACCAGCCCCTGTCTACAAACCTGCACCCGTTAAACAGGGCGTAGAACCGAGTCAGCGTTGGTTATTGAAGCCACCGGATATTGCTTACAGCGCAGATTATACCGAGTAACCCAAGTTGCTTGATTTTATAAATAGTTGGTACATATGAATATTAAGAAAATTGCATTTTTTACTACGACAATTACGTTATCTGCAGTGCTATGTGGACAGGCTTTGGCCGCTATTGCACTTGATAGAACACGCGTCATTTATAATGGGGCTGAAAAGACCATTAGCTTAAATATTAAGAATGAAAACACAGAGTTACCTTATCTTGCGCAGGGCTGGATTGAAGACGCTAATGGTAACAAAATTGAAAGCCCACTCACGGTTTTACCACCAGTTCAACGTGTAGAACCTGGTGAAGGTAGCCAAGTTAAAATTCAATCTCTTCCTGATATCGCGACATTACCTCAGGACAGAGAAAGTGTTTATTACTTTAACTTACGTGAGATTCCACCACGTAGTAAAGAAGCTAACGTATTACAAATTGCATTACAAACACGTATTAAGTTGTTTTATCGACCAAAAGCGTTATATGCCACTCGTACGGATTTAGAAAACCCATGGCAAGAAAAAATTACGTTAACGCGTAAAGGTGATGCCTACGAAGTCACGAATCCAACTGCTTACTTTGTCACGATTGTGGATGCAAGTTCAAAAGTGGGAGGAGATACGGTGAAGCAGTTTGAGCCTGTGATGATCTCACCAAAAGGTAACGGAATGCTTAAGGGTAGCGCAAGTGCTATGGGGGCAAAGCCAGTTCTAACTTATATCAATGATTATGGTGGAAGGCCTAAATTGACGTTTGGTTGCGCAGGTACAACTTGCAAAGTTGAATCTTCGACGGACAGATAACGGAGAACAATGTATGAAAAGGACTCTCCAGTTCAGCACTATCTTATTCAGCTTAGTTCCAGTGTTTACCTTTGGAATAAGTAGCTGGGATATTGATGGATTACACGGAACATTGACAGTAAATGGCATGATGACCGAGGCACCTTGTACGATGGATGTGACCAATTCAAAGCGCCAAGAAGTGTCTCTAGGGGAGATCCCTTCTTATTCACTCCGTAAACCTGGTGATAGAGCTGAACCAGTGTCATTTGAATTAGAATTTAGACATTGCATTCGTACAGAAAGCCGAATGAAAGACACGAGAACGGGCAGAGCGATTTGGGATGCAATGCAGCCCGTCATAACGGTTTCCTTTGTTGCCGTATCGGATAAACACTTTCCAGAAATGTTAAGTGTAAAAGGTGTCTCTGGCTTGGCATTAGAAGTGACTGACGCACAACGAGAAGATATCAGGCTAGGAAGCCGAGGTCGTCCACAATTCCTTGATGCACCGCAGGGGACTCTTCAATATTTTGTCACACCAGTGAGAACTCCCGAAAAATTGACGGAAGGAAGTTTCAGCGCCGTAATGGACTTTAAGGTGGATTATGAGTGATTTAAATAAGCAGCGGTACCTGCTGGCATCATGTCTCGTTGGACTACTTTTTACATCGGCCTCCTATGCAGGGTTACCCGATTCACGTATTAGCCCGTCGGGAAGTACACGGGCGACAGTCACACCCGGTATGATAACCGTACCGATTAAAGGGGTTGTTTTAGCACCACCCCCTTGCAAAATTAATGGTGGAAATATCATCAAAGTCAATTTTGATGAAATCATGAGTACGCGAATTGACGGGAACGCCTATTCGAAACCCATAAATTACAATATTGACTGTGAAAAAAGGCCAACGTCGCAAATGAAAATGACGTTGATTGGTATTCCTGCATCTTTTGATACTGGTGCAATTGAGACAGATCTTCCGGGTTTAGGGATTGCTTTTCGTTATAACGGAAGCAAGCTTCGATTAAATCAAGAAATCAAGTTCGTGTACCCAAATGCCCCTCAATTTGAAGCTATACCTGTTCGTGACTTATCCACAACATTGACAAAAGGTGGGGTTTTTCATGCGGGCGTCACTATCAAACTTGATTATCAGTGAGGGAAAAATAATGCAAAGAATAATGAAAAGATTTCCGCTGATAATGGGTCTGCTAGTAATACCTGCTAGCGCTGCGATGGCGAACGATGTGGAATTTACGGGAACTTTATTAATTCCACCGCCTTGCACTGTTTTTGAAGATAAAGTCAACGTCATTGAATATAAAGATATTGGTTTACATAAAATAGATGGGGTCAGATTCACGAAACCTATTAATTACGCATTGAAGTGTGAAGACAATTTAAAAGGTTGGGACTTGATGCTGACAATCAAAGGAACTGCAACCGACTTTGATACGTCGGCTCTGGAAACCAATTTCCGAGATCTTGGCATGCGTATTACCCAAAATGGTTTAGGCTTTGAAATCAATAAACCGTTAAAGATTACGTATGGGCAACCGCCTGTTTTAGAAGTTGTTCCAGTTAAGAGATTGGGAGTTACGTTGCCTGAAGGAGGCTTTACCGCAACAGGGACATTGCTAGCGGAGTACCAATAATGAACAAACTAATTCAATGTGCAGTAGCTGGAGCCTTACTTATCGACGTTAGTACGGCTTTTGCTGTACCTGATAATTTAAGGATTATCGGTAATTTAGTGGAGGAACCCTGCACTATTTTACCTGGTGATGAAAACATCCCGATGGATTTTTTTGATACACCAGAAAAAAACTTTTATGCCTATGGTGAAACTCCACCTAAAGAGTTTGTGATTAAGCTGTCTGATTGTGACACAACGATTGGTAAATTTGTAGAAGTCACTTTCTCTGGAACTCCGAATCTAGCGCTTCCTGGTTTTTTAGCATTATCAACAAGTAGTGTCGCATCTGGTTTTGCGGTGGGGCTGCAAAATTCAGATAAAACACCACTGGCTCTTGAACAGAAAGGCTCGAAGCTAACGCTACAAGATGGCGCTAACCAATTGCGGTTCTATGCCTATTTAAAAGGTGAACCGGATGCTATTGCAGATAAGACAATAAAAGTAGGGCCTTACAGTGCTGTAGCAACATTTAAATTAGATTATGAATAATAAGGCTGTGAACTAATATGAAAGTATTTTTATCGCTATTAATTGGTGCAGTCATGTTTTCATCTACTGCATCAGCTTATGTTTTTTCCTATATCACTGAATCAAGACCCGGTAATAACCCAAATAATGGCGATGCAGACTATAAGTACGTTATTGCCCGCTGGGACCCTGAATTGCCAACTACGCCTAATCCTTGTTTCGGATGGTCGAAATGCTATCTCACCATAAGCCATAAGCATACCGCTAATGGAACACCGGGGGCGGCAACCGTCGAGTTGGCCGAAATTTCTAGATATCGATACATGCTTGATGTTCAGAATATACCCGGCGTTTTGGCAAAGGCGACAGCTCCAGCAACACAGTGGGCTGTTCATACCGGGGTTAGGCTACAGAATAATCAGGAATGTGTGGGGCTGTTTTACCAAGATCGCACAGGGGTTACAAGTAACGGTGGGTTAATTCCCGGCTCATTATGTGGTATTGCGCCTCCACCAATTGGAGCTTGTAAGATCAACAATACCGTCCCGGATATCAACTTTGGCCCAATTAGTGAAGCCGATCTCGCTGGCCAATCAAAACAAGTGAACATTAGTGTGACATGTAACTTATCGATGGATGTTTTGGTGGTTGCAACTGGTGTTAACGTGACAAATGGTCGTGTAAATCTACGGGCGGATAATAGCTTATATGCGAATTTGTATTTAGGTGGGAACGATACACCTGGGGAAAATGGTTACAAAATCCATGTGCCTGCAGGTGGAACAAACTCGGTCACCCTCAAAGCCGTGCTAGGCACTAATGGCCGAGTTCAAGCTGGTCAGTTTGAAGGTGCTGCAGCCCTTATTTTAACTGTGCCTTAATAAATGGTGAAAATATGTATTCAGAAAATGGTAGTGAAAAAATCCATTATATGGTAGGTCAGAGGATCTTAGAAAAGCGTAGAGAGTTGGGATATACAGGCTTTCAGTTAGCTCAGTTGCTAGGTGTTAGCCAACAACAGATCTCGCGTTACGAAAGAGGCAAAATTAAAATTGACCTGTTTCATCTGTTCAAACTTGCATTTTTAATGGGAACCCCAATCGATTGGTTCCTTGAAGATATTAGCTCCCAGCTTAATAAACATGGGAACTTGGATGATATACAATAATGAGTTTTTAAATGATTAGTGGTGATAGGTAGGTTGAGATTACGGTGTTGTATTGTCTTTTGCACAAATGAGTAGGGCATCAAGGTTTAACTGTAAATTCAATCTATCTATCAATATATCCATCTATCAATATATCCATCTTCAAGTCACCATTTCCTCATCTTAATTCTTTAATATCTTCCCTATCGTTTTACTTTTGCAATTCTCTTAATTATCCACCAATAGAATGAAATTGATGTTTTTGTGCGTTGTAACAACTTTTTAGCGAATGCAAATGCAAACTAATATCATTTGCGCTTATTTGCGTGTAATATACGCTAAATTATGGGGCACCAAATTTAATCATCAGTACTTTTATCGATGGACGGAGGAAATTAGATGTTTGTAAAATCATTAGTTTCGGGTATTGCTTTGTTATCAGCATTAGTATTAGCGGGTTGTGATAACGCGAAAGACACATCAGAAACAGCTCAAGTTGCAGAAAAACAAACTATCACAGTAGAACATGCCCAAGGCAAAACTGAAATTCCTCGTCATCCGCAAAAAGTTATGGTGATGAACATGGAAACACTGGACATCATGGATGCACTCGGAGCCCCGGTTGCTGGTGTTCCACAAACCAACGTTCGCTTCCCTGAATTCTTAACGAAATATAGCGGCTCTGAATACGTCAATGGCGGAACATTATTTGAACCTGCTTATGAAACATTAAGTAATGCTAAACCTGACCTGATTTTAGGTGGTAGCCGTGCTCGTGATGCCTATGACAAACTCAGTGGTGTTGCTCCAACTATCTCATTAGACATTGATAACAAAAACTTTATTGGTAGCTTAACTGAGCGTACTAATGAGCTTGGCGCATTGTTTGGTAAAGAAGAACAAGCCAAAAAACTGATTGCTGACTTCAACACAAAAATTGAAGGTATCAAAACTAAAGCACCGACAGCAGGTAAAGCGATGGTGATCTTAGTCAGTGGTGGTAAAATCTCCGCGTATGGCCCAGGCTCACGTTTTGGCTTTATTTTTGATGTGTTAGGTTTCGAACCGGCTTATGTATTTACTGAAAACACAGGGCGTCACGGTAATATCGTTAATGCAGAATTACTGGTGAAATTGAACCCAGATTGGTTATTTGTTATCGACCGTGATAGTGCGATTGGTAAATCTGATGCTCAGCCAGCAGCAGAGGTACTTGATAACGCATTAGTGAGAAAAACAGCAGCATGGGAAAAAGGCCAAATTACTTACCTTGACCCAACTGCCGTGTATATCGCAGGTGGGATCCAAACTTATTCTCAGTTGATGGACGACATCAATACAGCACTAGAGAAGAGCCAAGCAAAATAACCGATGAAAACGCTTTATCTTTTTTGTGGAATTATCGCGTTATTGGTTTTAGCGGTATTAAGCTTGTTTATTGGAGCGGGTGACGTGTCACCCGTTTCGCTTTTCACCGACCCAGAGATGCAAGACATCTTTTTTATTAGCCGAATTCCCCGAACCATATCCTTGATTTTAGCCGGTAGCGCGATGAGCGTTGCAGGTCTAATCATGCAATTATTAACGCAAAACCGTTTTGTGGAGCCTTCTCTTGCAGGAACAACCCAGTCAGCCAGCTTAGGTTTATTGGTTGTCATGGTACTTTTCCCAGCAGCGAGTATTATGACCAAGATGGTGGTCGCCAGCGGTTTTGCACTCCTTGGCACCATGCTGTTTATGATGCTATTGCGCCGCGTAATTTTAAAATCTGCACTAATCGTCCCTCTGGTAGGGATTATGTTAGGTGCAGTGATTAGCGCATTAACCATCTTTACTGCTTATTATTTCGACTTATTGCAATCTCTTGGTGCATGGATGAGTGGTGACTTTTCTAGCATCATTCAAGGTCGATATGAACTCTTGTGGTTAGTAGGAATATTAACGTTAATTGCTTGCTGGATTGCAGATAGCTTTACGGTTGCCGGTATGGGACGTGAGTTTTCAATTAATGTTGGCCTAAATTATCGCAAAGTGATGACTATCGGTTTATCGATTATCGCCTTAATCAGTGGTGTGGTGGTCGTGGTGGTCGGGGCATTACCTTTCCTAGGCTTAATTATTCCAAATCTGGTGAGCTTAGTGATGGGCGATAACATACGTAAAACCATTCCATGGATTTGTCTTGCTGGTGGTGGCTTAGTTTTACTCTGTGACATTATTGGGCGCTTAATTCGCTATCCATTTGAAATCCCTGCAAGTGTGATTTTAGGTGTTGTTGGCGCGGTGATTTTTTTATATTTATTGTTGAAGCAACAACGTTATGCAAAAAGTTAACTCATCAATAGCGTTGCCTAGGAAAGGGGTAACGCCGTTGCAAAGAATATGGATACTACTGGCATTGTCATTGTTATCCATTGTTCTTTATATGACGGTCAATTTGGGCAGTAATCTTGCCTACATTTTGCCGCACCGAGGCTATATTGTTCTCACCATGATCGTGGTGGCTTTTGCCTCAGGGGTTTCAACAGTTCTCTTTCAAACTATTGCTAATAATAAGATATTGACTCCATCTATCATGGGATTGGAAGCATTATTTATATTATTACAAACCATTTTTGTCTTCTATACCGATAGCTTTCCATCCTCTTGGCTATTGAATATTGGTAAGTTTTTATTAGAGTCCACACTACTCGTGCTGTTCTCTGTACTGCTTTATCGCTGGTTATTTGTGTCAGTTAAAATGAATATCAACCTAGTATTGATGGTGGGTATTATTCTTGGCACATTATTTCGCAGTGTAGCGACATTGCTACAGCGCTTAATGGATCCCAATGAGTTTTCCATTTTACAAAGCCGGATGTTTGCCACCTTTACCAAAGGGACACCTGAGCTCATTCTATTCACGCTGCTTATCACTGCGGTCGTGGGCGTTTTATTGTGGCGTATGCGCTATTGTTTCGATGTTATCGCGTTAGGGCAAGCCAATGCGGTGAACTTAGGGATTAATTATCGCCAGCAAGTCACGGTTATCTTGTTGCTTATTTCAATCTTGGTTGCTGTTTCGACGGCACTGGTTGGCCCTTTAACATTCTTAGGCTTGATGGTCGCGAACTTAGCTTACTTAGTGGCTGGCAGTAGCCAACACCGCTATTTGCTACCCGTTTCCTTTCTACTTGGTGTCATTGCACTGGTTGGTGGTCAATTGATCCTTGAATATGGCCTAAATATGGCGGGGACATTATCGGTTGTTATCGAGTTTGTCGGTGGAATATTCTTTATTTATATGGTGTTAAGAAGGTTTTAGTATGATTGAAATTAGTCAGATATCGAAAAGTTATCAGGATACTAAAGTCTTAGATAACGTAACAACAACAATTAAAAATAGCGGTATTACCTCAATCATCGGGCCTAATGGTGCAGGTAAATCAACACTGTTGTCGATTATCGGGCGTTTGTTACAGCCCGATGACGGTGGCTATGTCAAAGTGAATGAACTTGATGTATCAACAACTCCGAGTGATAAACTCGCAAAATGTTTATCTGTTTTGCGCCAAGAGAACCAATTTGCGAGTCGACTAACGGTTGAAGAGTTGGTCGGTTTTGGGCGCTACCCGTATACCAAAGGTCGTTTAACCATTGATGATAAAAAGAAAATTGATGAGTCACTCTCTTTTCTAAACTTATCAGATTTACGTCACCGTTATTTAGATGAATTATCGGGTGGTCAACGTCAACGGGCCTATGTGGCAATGGTTTTATGCCAAGATACAGAATATGTTTTACTCGATGAGCCATTGAATAATCTTGATATGAAGCATGCCGTGATTATGATGAAACTGCTGCGTAAAGCCGCAGACGAGTTGGGAAAAACGATTATTTTAGTTATCCATGATATTAACTTTGCGTCAGTTTATTCTGACTACATTGTTGCACTGAGAAACGGCCGTTTGTCTTATCACGGTAAGCCTGAGGAGATCATGAAATCTGAAATTATTGAGGATATTTTTGATACCCCGGTTGATATTAAGAGGGTGGATGACCAGTATATTGCTCTCTACTACTAAATTTTCGTCATCCTTCGAGCTGTAGCGGTGTTGGCTATGCTCGCTACCCCGGGTCACATACTTTTGTATGCTCCCAATTTTCGTCATCCTTCGAGCTGTAGCGGTGTTGGCTACGCTCGCTAACCCTAGTCACATACTTTTGTATGCTCCTAGGGATTAGCTTCTCTTACCGCCTTGCTACAGTTCGAATGATTTAGAAAATTAAATGTTAGAATATTTTTTATAAAAAGGGGTAATCTTCACTGCGGTGAAATTTCAATGTCTTCATCGGTTGTCAGCAAGTCCAGTGATTGCAACATTTCTAAGCGTTTTATCCCATCGGCATTTACCACTAAACGCGCCAGCTCATTGTAGGTTTTTTTATTTATCGTGATGCGACGGCAAAGGTAAATATGGTAAACCTTTTCTCCCATAATCGCGGGCTCATCATCATTGACGGTTAACTCTTCATAACTAATATCAATGTGTTTCAAAAAATCAGAAATATTGAACCGAGTAATATCGGCGATAGAAGATTGGTTCTTTTCGAAGACGGATTGGCGATTATGCAGTAGCACATCCTTTCGGTAATACAGTATGTCTTCCATACGTTGAACATTGACCAAATTAACCCAATGGGATTTTTGCCGCATTTCACGGATATCGGGTGAAAGCATCGCTTCATTGATAAAACGAAAGGACTCCTTACAGATACCAACAGGTGCTTTAATACCTTCCCGATAAATACGCAATTGGCGGTCAGGGATCCATTTTTGGAATAGCCGATACAATTGCTCCCGGCCAACTTCTTTTAGCCTATCTTTGAAGATATAGCCGATGATCATCGCTAAAAATAAGTTGGCACTTAAAGCACCATATTTTCCTTGCCAGAAAAAGGCGATAACAGTCGCGAAAATCATTGAAATTGCAGCTGCAATACCATAGATAGAGTGTAGTAGAAGAGGAAGTCCCCGTTTATGACGAATTTCTAAATAGAGATAACGATTAATATATTTTTTCAATAAATTGCGGCGGTATGTGACTAATTCAGCATCCGTTTCATCACTGGGAAAACAATCAGGATACTGCTTTTTCAAATAACGCATCTCTTGGTACCAAAAATGACGTATTTCTTCGCGTAACGGTATTTGTTTATCTGCTAATAAATCACGCAAATAATTCATGGTGTAATACGTCATAAATTCGTCACAATAAGAAAAAGCATTGGAATGGATAGCTTCTTCAATTTTGGCTGACGGAATGGCTAATTCCCGATAAGCACAGAAACATTTGGCGATATTTGCCATGAACTCAGTCAAATATTCGGGAGTCTGCCGTTGGGGAGTTTGGCTTACCATTTTAATGTTCAAGCGGATCGTTCTTTTGAACGTTAAAGCATAACGTTTTAGCCTATTTTCATATTCGTCCAATGAAGGTAAGTTTTGTGGGTTATATTGCTGTAGCCACTGCTTTAGCTCATTCAATGCCCCGTTTTCATCAGTAAGTGATGATAATTTTACTGTAGGTGGGCGTAGCCGAATATAGTTCTTTAGGCTGCGCTGGAGGTTTGATGCTGCATAGAGGTCAGGGTTAATCTGTAATGATGAAGGTAAAAAGAAAAAAGTATCTACTTGGTAACGGATCTCTTTAGACTTACGTGGAAACAACACTTTTTGTTTGATTTCAAACTGCTTTTTTCCATGGATCTTGAGAGACTCTTTAATCATACATTACCTTGTCTTATGCCATTACTAACGTTTACGATTGATAATCGCAGCATAGCACGTTTATTTATTGAAGAACTTTAAGCAATAGCATACAGGAAACGAGAGTAACAATCTGTGAGAGGATGTTGAAAGATATGGCAATAGAAGAAAGGTAATTAATATAACGAGGCACATTGCTATGCCCCATTATCGTTTAGTTATTCGTTATCGAATAACTTATTTTTTTGCAGCTGGGCGTACCGCTGTCACTTCGATTTCTACTCTCCAAGCTGGATTAGCCAGTTTAGCGACTTGGAAGGTAGAACGAGCTGGCAGATTAGTTACTTTCTCAGACTCATAGAACTTGTTGTAACCAGCCATAAAGCCAGCAAAGTCCATAGTACCTTGAGTTTCTTCACCACCAACTAAGAATACTTGCATTTTAACAACGTCGTTCATGGTCAAACCCATACCTTCAAGGTTAGCTTGGATTTGTTTTAACACGTTGATAGTTTGTGCTTCGGTATTACCATAAGACTCTAAAACGCCTTCTTTAGCGTCTGCAGAGATTTTAGAAGGTACTTTTCCGCTCAGGAAAATAAGGCTGTTGCCCGCACCGATTTCTACTGATTCAGAGATAGGGAATCCTTTCACTGGAACGCGTTTAACATCATCAGCTGCATTCGCACTTGCTACACCTAAAATCAAAGGCAGAGAAAGCAATAAAGTTTTATAGCGCATGTAAACTCCTTAACATTATCAAAGTAAATAGGATCTATTAATTTTATCAAAAATTAAACTTTCATTTAACTTTAAACTATTCACTAATAGATCCACAGTAAAAATCGCTATTTTTCCCGTTTTTTAGTTAAAACGAGAAAGTTTGTACGGCGTTGGGTCGATAAATGGTTTTTCGCCCATTAATAATTCAGCCGTTAATCGACCAGATGCAGGGCTTTCTGTCATACCCCAGCCTGTTGCGGTGTTGATGACTAAACCTGGATACTGCTCGACTGTTGAAATAATTGGAATTTCATCATCCGTTGGCGCAACGGTACCACCCCAACGTTCAACCACTTTGGACTCTTTAAATACTGGGAATTCTTTTCTCAGTCTTTCTAGAACGCCATCTAAGTGTTCGTTGTTTGGTGTATTCGTTGCTGTACGGAACTCTTCGAATGGTGTCTTCTCATCTAAGTTCCAAGATGTTGCCATCATGAAGGAGTTGAATAAGTCTTTACCAATAGAGAACTCTAATGGTAATTCTCCACCGCCTAATACGTGCAGGAATCTTGGTCCTAACAGGAAGCTGTCTTTAACGATAGAGCTGGTAAAGATACGTGGAGCAACCGCGTAGGTGCCATCAGCTTGTTCACGGAAGTGAATACCATTAGGTAAGTGTACGTTACCTTTTGGTGCACCTGGTACGCCAGTAATACGTTGTTGTGACAGGTAAACGTTCAGTGTTGGAACGTCAATACCTAAGTTACCCATGAACAGACGCGACCAAATACCACCCGTCAGAACAACACGAGAAGTTTTGATTGCACCTTTTTCTGTGACAACATCAGAGATTTTACCGCCTGCAGTTTCGATACCACGTACTGCACAATTGGTGTAGATGCGGATACCGATTGATTTTGCGTAGTTTGCCATGGTTGGTGTGACAACTTCTGGGTCAAGGCTACCTGAGTCTTCTTCAAATCCACCAATTTTCCATGGAGTTTGTGCATCAACCAGACGATTAGCCAGTTCAGTACCTTCAATCATACGGGTACGTAATGGGGTATCGAAACCTGGGTTTTCAGATGCAGATTTTATCCACGCTCTTGAAATTTCTAAATCTTCTTCGCTAGAAGGTACTTCAACACGGCCTTGAACACGGTAGCTGGTGTCAGCACCGATTTTTTCGTTCATTCCAAGCCATTGAATTTTCCCGTAGTGGTGTAAAGGGAAAATCGCTGGGGAGGTCTTGTAGCTGATGATTTGGCTGTATGCACGGCCTGATTGCTCACCGCCGACAACACCTTTTTCACAGATAACAACATTAAGACCTTTTTCTGCAAGGTTAATTGCAGTCATGATCCCTTGAAGGCCAGCACCGATGATGACTGCATCTGCAGACTCAGGTAATTTGCCTTCAGTACCAGCAACAGCAGGTACACGTGATTTAGTCGATTCAAAACGACCTTCACGATTGATCATAGGAACAACTGCAGCACCCCCTGCTAGAACTCCAGCAGCACCAACCCCTAATAATAGCTTTCTTCTCGAGATTTTCATCTATAACCTCAATAACAATCTTGTTTTTTATATAGTAAATAATTTCAAATTGAGATGATGATCTTATCATATATTTTGTAATTGTTAAGTGCCGGTGGCATTTGTTAACAAAGGTCATTGAAATGAAATGTGACGTAAATTGATGTGCTCAGTGCTGTAAAGGCTTTGTCGGTGATTACTTTATTTTAGAGATGTAAGAATTAATATTTTTTTAATGTTAATGTCATTAAAAGTGTACAGGTGTAAATATGATAATTTAACTTAAGGTTAATAATTGATGAGGGGATCAAAGAAGGAGATTAATATTTCACCATAGATGAAAGTTCTGAATATCCCTTAAGTTATAAAATGAGAAATATAATATATAAATGGAATTTTAATGACCTCTTTGAGTTATTTTTGTTCATTTGATTATTAATTATCCATCTGGTAAGACCTGCAAAATTTAAGTTTATTTAATATTGCTTGGCTGGCCTGTCTAAATATCATTCATGATATTAATAGTAATGGCTGTTTTTAACGTGTTGATAATGTTGTTCATTCTATTTTTTATGTGTAATACATAAGCAGAAGAAAATAACCTAGCATTTACTAAGGTTAATTAACGTCATCATTTATGAGATAGAATTAGACAGACTCAAAGAGATAGGTATTTTCTATTATCTTTAATGTTGTAAAAATAACCATTTATTTTTTGATGACTATCAGAGATAAAAGTTAAGAGAATGTATAACAAGAATAGATAATTAAGATTAAGTAATGAATTGGAAATTGAATAAAAAGCTAAATTGGTTGTAATAAGAAAAAATACAGAGTGATTCATGTGGTTAATTGTCATTTAGCGGATGGCTATTTTTTATTTTAGGTACATATCATTCAGTTATTTTACTTTATTAGTCGATATGCACCATGATAGGTTCAATTATTAGTGATATATTCATTCCCTGTAGGAATTTGTGCGAAAAAATTAGCATAATCCTCGGATCGGACTTGTTGAAGAATGGTGACAAGCGCGGATAACGGTGCTTCAGACCAGTCACAGCGAATATCGATATCTGCATATTGTCGGTTATTCCATATTTTTAATGCAGCGGAACGGATCCCCCGGTAGTCACCGCCTTCATCTGCACCTGCTTGCATGGCAATCAGTAGCCTATCAGCCAGATCTTGATGGGCGTTTTTATAATAGCTTTGATGTATGGCATCCAGAACCTGCTCACCAGCTAACATATTTCCAGCAATGGCGAAGTTGGGCTCCGATAAACTTCCACACCAAGGTAAGCAATCTTGTCCCGTCCAATCGGCTGTACCACCGTGGTTATCAAGAATAATCAATTGCCGTTGTTCGCAGCCAATATCTTGTGTCACTAGGTAATCTAAGCTTTTATTCGCATTATGACCTTGTTGCAAATATTCAATACCTGTTAGTCCTGCAATAGGGTTTGTCATTGCTTGAGTAGCGATTGCACCCGTTTGGCTTTCACCATGTAAGACTAATGCACCAACAGCAGGGCCACCTGTTGCCGTTGCTGCGCCTATTTTTCCTGTCACTGGGCAGCGTGCCACAATTGAAAATGTCATTTTACACCTCATAAATTAGACCTTGATCAAATTTATCATCATAAATTCTTGCTTGAAATATAATTTATCATCATAAATAAAGAAAAAGATAAAATTATTAACAAAATTGACACAAATCACACTTCACAATCATATAGCAATGTCAGCACTCGGGGAGGCGCGAATGAAGATGCGTTTATGTAGATGGATAGCCAGTCTTTGGCTTTTATGCTTTATTTCGCTACCGACATTGGCGGTGAATCATCCTAATGTCTTGTTATTAGGGCAAGTTGCTGAGCCGCAGTCATTAGACCCACAAGTGGCGACAGCAGCGAATGATTCCCGAATTTTGGTTAACTTGTATGAAGGGTTAGTTCGCAATGCCGATGGCACATTAACGCTTGAGCCTGCTTTAGCCCAGTCATGGTCTATTAGTGACGATGGCCTCACCTATACTTTCCACTTACGTGAGAATATAAAGTTTCATGATGGTAGCCCCTTCAACGCAGATGCAGTCAAATTCACATTTGAACGAATGTTGGATAACCAGCACCCGTATTACCATACAGGGCCATTCCCATTATCGTTTTTTTTCTCCGCGATAGACAAGATAACGACCCCGGATGACAGAACCGTCGTTTTTACCTTAAAAGAGCCGTTTGCCCCGTTTTTATCGAACTTAGCGACACCGGCAGGGCTGATTGTTTCACCTACAGCAGTAAAACAATACGACAAAGACTTTAGCCGCCATCCCAGTGGAACAGGGCCTTTTAAATTTGATGAGTGGACCGCAAACCAAAGGGTGGTCGTATCCGCGAATGAAAACTATTGGGATGGAAAACCCAGTTTAGAGCATGTGGTTTTTCGGCCTATTACTGACGCTAATACTCGAGTCGCAGAAATGTTAGCAGGGGGGATTGATGCCATGGTTGAGGTACCCGCTGATAATGTCCCGCTATTTGTTCATGACGACCGCTTTGATGTTTATGAAGCGGTAGGGCCTCATGTTTGGTATGCCATGCTCAATGCGTCTCAGCCACCGTTTGATGATGTGCGGGTAAGGCAAGCAGTTAACTACGCGGTAAATAAAGACAATATTGTGAAATATATTCTTCAGGACTCTGCGGGGGTAGCACAAGGGCCCATCCCATCGGCATTTGATTGGGCATTTGATGCAGAAACAAAGGCTTATCCTTATGACCCTGAAAAAGCACGCCAATTGATAGCAGAAGCAGGGGCTCAAGGGCAAAAAGTTATTTTTTATGTCACGGAAGGGGGCTCAGGGATGCTAGACCCGATCCCCATGGCAACCGCCATTCAAGCTGACCTGAAAGCGGTTGGGTTATCTGTCGAAATCCAAACTTTTGAGTGGAATACCTACCTATCCAAGGTCAATGCAGGCCTCAAACAAGCACACATGGCTGAAATGGCATGGATGACGAATGACCCAGATACTTTACCCTTTTTAACCTTACATAGCGCCTCTTGGCCAGATAAAGGCGGGTTTAATTCCGGTTATTACAGTAACAAGCAGCTCGATAGGTTATTAGACAAAGCTCGAGTCACCAATAACCTCGAGGAGCGCGCCCAGCTATATCGGCAAGTACAAAAAATTGTTCATCAAGATGCACCTTGGCTGTTTGTCGCGAATTGGAAGCAAAATGCGGTCGCGAATGAGCATGTTAAGCATTTCAAATTGCAGCCTAATTTTAATTTATTACTTAAAGACGTTCGTAAAGATTGATTAATGTGAATTGATTATTCAATTAATCATTTGATTTTATGGGGAAAAACTATGTGGTTATACTGTTTGAAACGCGTTTTAGCGACCATACCCATACTGATTGGTTTGACGTTAATTGTCTTTTTTATCATGGCAATGATCCCTGGAGACCCAGCTCAAGCGTTGCTTGGCCCTTGGGCGACTCCTGAAAATGTGGCGAGAGTCAAAGTTGAGCTTGGGCTCGATAAGCCGTTATATCAGCAATATTTTATTTGGATGAATAATTTAATTTCGGGTGACTTTGGCCGCTCATTTGTCCTTAACCGTCCAGTTGTTGATGAGGTTTTAGAGCGATTTTCTGCCACGTTAATTTTGGGCGGAAGTGCGTTGTTACTCAGCTCAATTCTAGGGCTGCTGGCGGGGGTCCTTTCTGCCATTCGTCAGTTCAGTTGGAGTGATCGGTTTATTACACTCGCTGTTTTATTGGGTATATCAATGCCATCTTTTTGGATAGGCTTACTGATGATTATGCTTTTTTCTGTTCAATTACAATGGTTTCCGGCATCTGGAATGTATGATATTTGGCAAGGAGGTGGCCTGAGCGATTTATTACATCACCTTGTTTTACCTGCTGTAACGCTTTCATTGGTTGCGACAGGAGTGATAGCGCGTTTGACACGTACGGCAATGTTAGAAGTATTAAGGCTCGATTTCATTCGTACCGCCAGAGCTAAAGGGCTGAGCGAACGCAGAGTGATTTTCCGCCATGCATTTCGTATGGCGCTGGTTTCAGTCATCCCAGTCATTGGTATCCAAGCGGGTTTCGTTTTTGGTGGTGCGGTGTACATTGAAACCGTTTTTCAGTGGCCGGGGCTAGGCGCCATGCTAGTCAAGGCAGTAGCAACCCGTGACTTGTTTTTAGTCCAAGGGGGCGTATTGATTGCGGCAGCGTCCTATGTCTTTATCAATTTGCTTGCGGATGTTGTGCAAGCCATGTTAGACCCGAGGTTGAAATCATGAGCCAGTCTGTGACCCCTGTTATTCAGCATCGTCATCGCCAATCGATCGGCTCGTTATTATTGGCGAACCGTCTAGCAACGTTGGGGCTATTTATTTTAGTTATCATTATGCTCTTGGCATTTTTAGCCCCTTGGCTCCCCCTTGCTGATCCAGATAAAACCGATTTAGTGAATCGGCTACTTCCCGCTTTTTCACCTGATCATTTATTAGGGACAGACCATTTAGGGCGAGATATTTTGTCTCGATTGCTGTGGGGAACCCGAGTATCCCTATTGGTCGGTATCTCAGCAACGTTCATTGCGGCAATATTCGGCACCCTGATTGGCTTGGTGGCTGGCTATGTAGGCCATCGCACCGATACATTATTGATGCGTTGTATTGATATGCTAATGGCATTTCCATACATACTATTGGCATTAGCGATTGTCGCAGTCCTTGGGCCAGGGTTACTCAATGCGTTATATGCTATCGCATTGGTCAATATTCCCTTTTTTGCGAGAAATATTCGTGGGTTAACGGTGGGTTTGCGTGATAGGGATTTTATTCAAGCAGCAAGGTTGTCAGGTAAAAACCACCTACAAGTGCTATTAACGGAAGTGTTACCGAATGTCTTGCCAATTATTGTGGTTACCATGTCAACGACCATCGGTTGGATGATCTTAGAGACGGCGGGCTTGTCATTTTTAGGGCTAGGGACTCAGCCACCGAATGCAGATTTAGGTTCAATGTTAGGGCAAGGGCGCGCACAAATGTTTGTCGCTCCTCATGTGGCATTGGTACCCGGTATTATGATCTTTCTTATTGTGATTAGCTTTAACCTGTTAGGGGATGGCGTGCGTGACATTCTTGATCCCCGGTTAAAATCAGGGGCTCTACAGCGCTCACAACCGATGACACAGACTGATAGAGTTAATATTCCTGCGAAAACAGGGGATAAACAAGCGGTATTAGAAGTCAAAGAGTTGTCTGTCGCTTTTCGCCAAGGAAATCAATTACGTCCGACTGTAAAAGGGATTAGTTTTACCGTTGGGGCGGGGGAGTGCTTAGGGTTAATTGGGGAGAGCGGCTCAGGTAAGAGTGTTACGGCTTTGTCTGTGATGGGGCTGCTAGCGTCGCCTCCTGCGCTGATTACCGCGGGGGGGATTTATGTAGAACATGAAGAAATGTTGTCATTGCCATTATCCGTTATGCAGCGCCGTCGTGGTGCGAAGGTGTCCTATATTTTCCAAGACCCACTGACGACACTCCATCCGCAATTTACCATTGGTGTGCAATTGCGTGAAGCCATCACTGCTCACCAGTCTTTGTCACTCTATGAGGCGAAAAATAAAGCTATCGAATTATTGGATAGTGTTGGGATCCCTGATGCGCAAGAACGTTTTGGTGCCTATCCCCATGAGCTCTCGGGCGGGCAGCGTCAGCGGGTAGGGATCGCGATGGCGTTGGCCAATGACCCGGTGTTGATTATTGCCGACGAGCCGACCACCGCATTAGACGTCACGGTCCAGGCGCGTATTTTAGAGTTACTCAACCAACTACGCCGTGAACGCGGTGTTGCGCTCTTATTTATTACCCATGACTTCGCGGTTATTAATCAAATTTGCGACCGTGTTGCGGTGATGCAGCAAGGTGAGATAGTCGAAACGGGGGATACGCAAACGGTATTACGTCAGCCTCAGCATCCTTACACACAACGTCTGATCGCCAGTGTACCGAAGTTAGGGGAAGGGCGTGGGTTTTTAAAGCAGGTTCAACAACTCTATGGTCATCAGCCTAATGGTAATGATTTAGCATCAACGCAGGAGGCTTAATGAAAAAAGTGATTGAGGTTAATCAGTTGGTGAAAACCTTCGGGCAGCCGAAGAGCCTATTTCACCCCCGAGGGCGCCAAGTTCATGCACTAAAAAACATTTCATTATCGCTCTATGAAGGCGAAACACTTGCTGTTGTAGGGGAGAGTGGTTCTGGAAAAAGCACCTTAGCGCGTATTTTAGTTGGGTTGGAGCGTGAAACCTCGGGGGAAATTACCGTATTAGGGCAGACTCGAGCCGAGTGGCTGCAGCAAGGTGCTCGTGCGTTTGGGCAAGCTATTCAGTATGTTTTTCAAGACCCTGTCGCATCTTTGAACCCACGTAAAACGATTGGGGAAACATTAACGGTTCCCTTGAAATACTTAAAGCACATGAATGCATCACAAAGGGCGAAACGCTTGGCGGAATTACTTGAGGCCGTCAATATGCCAATTGACGCGTTAGCTTGCTATCCCCATGAGTTTTCGGGAGGACAGGCACAGCGGCTAGCGATTGCGAGAGCCTTAGCCGCAGATGCGCGGATATTAGTCCTTGATGAGCCAGTTAGTGCGTTGGATGTTTCGGTGCAAGCGCAAGTCTTGTTGTTATTAGAACAACTTAAACAACAGTTTTCGTTGTCGTATTTATTTATTAGCCACGATTTAGCGGTAGTGGAATCGATAGCAGATAGGGTTGCCGTACTCTATTTAGGGGATTTGCTAGAATGTCGAGATACCCGCAGCTTATTTGCCGCGCCGGAGCATGAATATACGCGAAATTTATTGGCTAGTGCCCCACGTATTCGTGTTGATTCAGTCGTTTAGAAAATAATTTAAACCAGTTGAGAACCTAATATGAGCACCAATAAGCCGACGACAATAGAGCCAGTACGTATTAAGCGGACTGATGAAATCGTCAATGCAATAAAAGAAACTATCATGGCCAATAACCTCATACCCGGTGACCGTTTGCCACAAGAAAAAGAACTGATTGAACATTATAACGCCAGCAAAAGTACGGTGCGAGAAGCACTGAAATCATTAGAAGTTCAAGGATTAATTAAAACGAAAACCGGGCCGGGTGGTGGCGCGTTTATTGATTCCATGACTGAATCCCGAGCAATGAGTTTGTTATCGAACTATTTGTTTACGCGGGATATATCAATCAAAGATATTTATACGCTACGTAAATTACTCGAACCAGTGGTTGCCGTTAGTGCGATTGACAACATTGATAATGAGGGTATTCAAAAGCTGTACGATACCATCGCCATTTATGACCATGAACCCGTAGATGAAAACGAACGCTGGCAACAGCGGATGGCCGAACTGGATTTTCATGCCGTGGTTGCCAGCTATTCCGACAACGTTTTATTAGTGTTTATTTGCCATTTTTTACAGCGTTTACTCAAAGATTTAGCGGTTTGTAAGGATATTTATTTAAAACCTGAGCCTGTCGATAGACGCCAAGGCATTGAATACCAATATCAATTAATCGAAGCATTACGCCGTAAAGATGTCGCAAAAGTTCAATCGGTGATGGAAGCTCATATGGCTTATGCAGAACAAGCCATGTTAGCGCTGCAAGCCACATTGCAAGAACGTTTTTTAAGTGAAGATAGGTAATATAATGATAGATAAAGTATATCTGACCTCTGTATTAAAAACATTGTTATGTACGCCTAGCCCGGTTGGTATGACGGAGCAAGCCGTGGCGCAAACTCACCAATGGTTGACTGAGTTGGGGTTCACTCCGAAATACACACGCCGTGGGGTGTTATATATCACGCTTGGCTCTGAAGAGCCTAAACGTGCATTAGCCGCCCACCTTGATACGTTAGGGGCGATGGTGACACAGCTCAAACCGAATGGGCGTTTGGCTCTGCGTAATACAGGTACATGGGCAGCGCGTTTTGCAGAAGGTGCAAGGGTGACGGTATTTAGTGACAATCACCAATATCGCGGCACGATTTTGCCATTAAAAGCCTCTGGGCATCGCTTTAATACTGAAGTTGATACCCAAATAGCCGATTGGGATAATTTAGAAATTCGCCTTGATGCCCCCTGTTATAACTTCGCTGATTTGCAATCCCATGGCTTAAATGTCGGTGATATTGTTGCGGTTGATGCGCAACCCGAATTCATTGACAACGGTTTTATTGTTTCTCGTCATTTAGATGACAAAGCTGGCTGCGCGGTGATGTTAGCTGCATTAAAATCACTGGTGGATGATGGCATTGTGCCAGCGGTGCCTTGCCAGATGATGTTCACGATTTCAGAAGAGGTCGGTATTGGCGGAACACACGGTTTTGGTCCGCAGGTTCAAGAATTATTAGCGATTGATAACTCTGTTTCTGCCCCAGACCAAACCACACGGGATGACGCACTCACTTTAGCTTTTCGTGACAGAACCGGGCCGTTTGATTTAGCCATTACACGGCATTTATTGCAGCTATGTCAGCAGTATGATATTCCTCACGTCCGCGATACGTTTAAACATTATCGTTCGGATAGTGCCGCCGCGATTGATGCAGGGTGGGATATTCGTGCGGCTTTAGCCTGTTTTGCTCTAGACAGTTCCCACGGCTGGGAAAGAACGCATCTTGACTCATTAGTCGCGCTCGCAACGTTAGTAAGACGCTATATTGAAAGTGATTTAGTGCCATTACCGGGGCAATCATTATAAAGCGAATAATGTGCGGTTGATGGTAAAAAGCCCTCATATCATTTAACGTGAGGAGGGCTTTGAACATGTTAATTGTTAACTTAGATTGGCTTGTGATAAATATTTTTGCATTTCATCTGCAGGAACCATACCACCACCCGTTGCCCATACCAGATGTGTTGCGTTAGCCAGTTTCGTTGGTGTGAGTGCTTTTGATTGCAAATAATCGGTGTTTTGCGTGACATGCACGCAGCCAGTCATACCCGCCAAGGCCGACGGTTCTAATTTAATAGACTCTGTCTGGTTGAGTAAGCCTAACAGGTTATACATTTCGCTATCTTCGATGGTGTAATAACCATCAATTAACCGCTCCATTGCGCGTCCTACAAAGCCTGATGCACGGCCAACCGCAAGGCCGTCTGCGGCGGTGATATTATCGATACCAATTTCTTGAACAGAGACTCCATCATGCAGGCCAGTATGTACTCCTAGCAGCATACAAGGTGAGTGGGTTGGTTCAGCGAATAAGCAGTGGACGGCATCCCCAAAGGCGAGTTTTAACCCGAAAGCGACACCACCGGGGCCACCCCCGACACCGCAGGGTAAATAGACAAACAGCGGGTGGTCGTTATCTACGGTAACACCTTGGTCTGTAAATTGCTTTTTCAAGCGCAAGCCTGCCACGGCATAACCTAAAAATAAGGTGGTAGAGTTTTCATCATCAATAAAAAAGCAGTTCGGGTCTTTTTCGGCTTCTTTACGGCCTTGTTCGACGGCAATGCTGTAATCTTGCTCGTATTCCACCACATTCACGCCATGTGAACGCAATTTGTCTTTTTTCCACTGTCTGGCATCTGCGGACATATGCACGCTGACGCTAAAGCCAAGCTTAGCGCTCATAATACCGATAGACATGCCCAGGTTGCCGGTTGAGCCTACCGCGATGCGGTATTGGCTAAAGAATTGACGAAATTGTTCAGAGAATAAAATTTCGTAATTATCGTCTGTAGATAAAATACCCGCTGCTAAGGCGAGTTTTTCCGCATGGGTGAGGACTTCATAGATGCCGCCCCGAGCTTTGATTGACCCTGAAATTGGCAGGTGGCTATCTTTTTTAAGTAATATTTTCCCGGTAATTGGCGTTTGGTAGCGAGCTGCAAGAGCGGCTTGCATCTGTGGAATAGTGACCACTTCGGATTCTATGATCCCTTGTGTGGCTTGGGTTTCAGGAAAGGCTTTCATCAAATAAGGCGCAAAGCGGTTTAATCGCGCTTCTGCGTCTTGCACATCTTCAATGGTTAGCCCAACATAAGGCAAACCCGCTTGTGTTGTCGTGACATTTGGGTTGAACCACGCAATTGGCTTTAAATCGATTAAGTCCTGAACTAAAGGGTAGTCAGCAATTAACTTATCAACATTTATCTGAGTCATAATTACTCTCTTTTAAATCACAAATGAAAGTGCAAAAGTCCCTGCCAGCGCGACGAAAGACGCAATCAACGTGGCGACACTATAAAAACGGAATGTTTCGGCTAAAGTGGCATTACAGTACTGTTTAACTAACCAGAACAACGAGTCAGTGACGATAGTGCAGCCAATTGCGCCGGAGCCAATGGCTAATGTCATGATTTCTGGGCTAATGTGTGGGTACATTGGCATTAATGGAGCCACAATCGCGGTTGCGCCCATCATCGCAACGGTGGCAGAACCGACAGCGGCATGAAGAATAATGGCGACTAGCCAGGCCAGCAAGATGGGGTGCATATCAATGCCCGATAACACCATCGCTAAGGAGTCGCTCAATCCACTGCCTTTTAAGATGCCGTTAAATGCTCCTCCTGCGCCGATAATCAATAAAATATTAGCGATTGAGCTAAAACTCTCTTCGGTTTTGCTGAGTAATACGCTCATACCCATGTTACGTCGGATCCCTAACATGTAATAAGCGACAAAAGCAGCAATAAACATAGCGGTTATTGGGTTACCAATAAACTGTAAGAGGGTAAATAACTGGCTATCTTTGCTCATGTTCAAGTCAGCGGCAGTCTTGATTAACATGAGGGCAATTGGCAATAACACCGTGAACAGTGTCGCACCTAAAGAAGGTAAGTCTTTTTCTTCACGTACCTCAAGATCTGAGAACGCTTCTGGCACAGTTTTAAATGGTAAGCGGTCACCTAAGAATTTGAGGAACAGTGGCCCGCCGACTAATGACGCGACTAGGCCTACGGCTAACCCTGCAACAATCACCGTACCAATATCAGCACCTAATTCATTTGTGACAAATAGAGCAGCAGGGTGTGGCGGTACGATGCAATGGACGGCCATCAGCGCAGTACACAATGGGATCGCTAACTTTAATAATGAAGTATTGGTTCTTTTGGCAATGGAAAATGCGAGTGGGATCAGTAACACCACACCGACCTCAACAAACAGGGTGATACCGCAGATTAACCCAATGAGTACCATGGTGACATCGGGAGTCAACCAACGGCTTTTTTGTAATGTCACTCCAATTCGCTCTGCTGCCCCGGAGATTTCCATCATTTTTCCAAGAATAGTTCCTAGCCCGATAATGGCAGCTAAGAAACCAAGTGTACCCCCAATGCCATTTTCGATAGCGTTGACCATCTCCAATGGATTCATTTGCATGGAGATACCAACAAAGAAGCTGGCGAGTAAAAGTGCTAAAAAGGGATGAAACTTAAATTTAATAATTGAAACGATGATTAGTAAAATACTGATAACTAAAGTACCAATCATCCACATTGTAGAGTCCATATCCTACCTCTGATCATCTTGTTATTGTTTTTCTATTGGATAATAAATATTCAGTGGTGACAAACGATGAAACACGAGCTTTAGATGAATCAAATTAACTCAAAGGTGTGATATTAGTCATATAAAATGGAGATTAGTGCATTTGAGTCACCCTAATTCATCTTAAAATGGGTATTGTAGAGATCATTGGGGGTCATTGTTTTTATCGGAGGCGTTGTGTCAGCACATTTCAATCAATTTGAGCAATCTGGATTTATTCAGTGGAATAAACGGTTATCAAGTTATCAGCTATCGCGTCTACATACCTTTGAAGCGGCGGCACGGCACTGCTCTTTTGCATTGGCGGCACAGGAACTGGCGTTAACGCCTAGTGCAGTTAGCCACCGAATTAACACCCTAGAAGGGGAATTGGGGTTTAAATTATTTGAACGTTTTCATCGGCGCATTGAATTGACGGTTGATGGTGAGCGGATTTACTGGGCTTTACGCAAAAATTTGGATGATATTAACCAAGAAATCATTGATATCAAGAACCAAGAAATCTCGGGTGAACTTACGGTATATTCGCGACCATCCATCGCTCAGTGCTGGTTAATTCCCAAAATTGCGGATTTTGCTCATCAATACCCCTCGATTCAATTGAATCTATTAACAGGGAACGATGACGTTAATTTTCGAGGTTATGGTATTGATGTTGCTATTTATTATGATGATATCACTCGGCCAAACTTATATTGTGAAGATTTAATGTCAGAATCAATTGTCCCAGTTTGTAGCCCACAATATGCAGAACAGCATGATTTACTTAATAATATGCACCAATTGAAAAATTGTACTTTATTGCATGATAGGCAAGCATGGAGCAGTAACTCTGACTATGATGAATGGAAGGCGTGGAGTGAGTATTACCAATTAACGTTGTTTCCTCATCGCCGAAACTTATGTTTTGATCGTTCTGATCTAGCGATTGTTGCCGCCATGAACCATGCAGGTGTAGCCATGGGGCGTAAACAATTGGTTGAAAAACGTCTTAAGCGGCAAGAGCTAGTAATGCCATTTGGCGATATTTCGCTGAAGTGTGAACAACGCCACTATTTTGCGATGCTTAATGATAAACGTAATCCGAAGGCAGATATTTTTATTCAATGGTTAAAACAGCAAGTTAACGCAATATCACAAGTAAAATGACGCTTACTCGAGTAAGATAACCACTTGGTGATGTTTTTAGAGAATGGAAAAACCGCAAGCTATGGCCCCGAAAACGCAAAAAGTTGCCACGATCAAAGATGTCGCTGCCAAAGCTCAGGCAGGGAAAACCAGTATCTCACGTTATTTGAATGGTGAATTCCATTTGCTTTCAGATAATTTGCGTCAACGTATTGAAAGTGCCATCCGTGAATTAAACTATCGCCCCAACCAAATGGCACGTAGCTTGAAACATGGGCGGACAGGCTTGATTGGCTTGATTATTGCCGATATCGGTAACCCATTCTCTGTTGAAGTCCTAAAAGGGGTGGAAGCCGAGTCAATCAAACAAGGTTTTATGACAGTGGTTTGCAATGCCAATAATAGCATTGAGCGTGAATGCCAATTTATTCAGCTACTAAAAGGTTACCGCGTGGATGGGCTTATTATAAATTCAGCGGGTGTTAATGAGCAATTCATTGATGTGTTGAAAGAAACCACGCTTCCTTTTGTCTTATTAGATAGAAAAATCGATAACTTTCCCAGTGATATGGTTGGGTTAGATAACCCCGCTTCTGCACAAATGGCCTTTAATCATCTGATTGAACAAGGGTTCGAAGCGATTTGCTTCGTGACTGAGCCCATTGTGTATAACAGCGCACGTCAGGAGCGTTTACAGACATTCCAAGCGTTATCGCAGAGCCATCAACATATTCAAAGCGAATTTCATGAAGTGACCTTGCCTGACCCGGCAAAATTAGAAGCCATCGTTGCTGATTTTTGTACGGCACATCGTGGTATGCGCAAAGTGATTGTCGCCGCCAATGGCGTGCTGACCTTGCAGTTGGCATATGTCATGAATAAGCAAGGGCTACGTTGGGGGACAGATATTGGTTTTTTAAGTTTCGATAACCTCGAATGGGCTGCATTAGCTGGGCAAGGGGTGACTTCGGTGTCTCAACCGACAGCGGAAATGGGGCACAAGGCGGTGGAGTGCTTGCTAGAAAAACTGGAAGACCCAGATAAACCCCCAGTGCAATACTTATTTAATGGGGAACTACTGATCCGTAAATCAACGACATTGTAGTCTTTAGTGGCTCTTAAAATTTAGTTACCATTTACCAATTTAGCTTAAGATTTATTACATGTATACTGATGTGTAGACTAAATTGTAACCATTTTGAGAGCATAGGGAACATATGAAAAAGATAGGGATATTATTGCTAGCTAGCCTTGTTTTAGCGGGTTGTAGCACCAGAAGTCAGGTCAAAGAGTATACCTGCCAAGTAGACCAAAGTTATAATCACATCACATTAGAACGTAACGGCAAATTTACCTTTCCAACAGGGGCAAGTAAAGTACAAGTCTTTTTCAATAATGGTCAGGTCAATATTGTTGATTTTGTTGGCTATGAGTATATGAGTTATCCGCTAGTGAAAAGTACAGAGCAGCGACGTGTTGAGAAAATAAAAGACTTTAACATCGTGATAAATAAAGGTGATTATTATTCTGATGTCAATGGCATGTTGGAAATTTACTCACCAACTCAAAAAACAGTGGGGTTATATTATTTAGCGCCATCGACCAGTAAACTGAATTCTATCCAATTTCTGACGGAGTGTGAACGAAGCAGTGTTGCTCGCCCGGGACGCGCTCATGAGCATTGATGGGTAAATAGGCAAAGAACCCTAACAAATTAGGGTTCTTTAGGTTCTGAGTTATTTTGCTATTTCAGGGTTAACACAGTTTTGGCTTAGGTCACCCTTTAAAGCCGCTATTAGGTTATCAACGGCACATTCGACCATAGCATAACGGGTTTCATGGGTGGCGGAACCGATATGCGGCAGAGCAACCACATTTGGCAGCGTGAGTAGCTTAGAGTCGCTTGGAAGCGGCTCCACCTCAAACACATCTAAACCCGCTCCACGAATTATGCCCATTTCTAATGCATCGGTCAGCGCGGCCTCATCAATAATTCGACCTCTTGAACCGTTGATCAAAAACGCACTGGGTTTCATTTTTTCCAACTCATTTTTGCCGATCAATTTTTCGGTTGAAGGTAATAATGGCAGCACGACACAGACAAAATCAGATTCCGCGAGTAATGAATCGAGGTCACAACGACGTGCCTTAAGTTGGGTTTCTGCATCGGAGTGGATATGGTTATTGTAATAGAGAACTGGCATTCCGAAGCCTAAGTGAGCACGTTTAGCGACAGCATAGCCAATGCGCCCCATTCCGAGTATACCAATCGTTTTACCATGCACATTGCTGCCGTATGCATTTTCACCAATACTTTGGGTCCATTGGCCGTTTTTGACCATCTCAGCCATTTCGATAATGCGTCGCGCACTGCAAAGCACTAATGTAAAAATGGTATCCGCGGTGGTTTCGGTTAATACATTGGGGGTATGCATCAATGCAATCTTTCTGGCATTCATGGCGTCAATATCAAATTGGTCGACACCAACCGAAATGGTCGACGCGGCTTTCAAATTTGGTGCATTGGCAATGTCATCTGCTGTGATCGGGTAACTAGCACCAATAATGCCGTCAGCACTCGTCAAAGCTTGTTTAAAGCAAGCGAGATTCTCAGGGGTAATGCTATCAAATGCAGTGACATTAAAGTGCTGCTGTAGCCGCTCAAGTTGATCTGCGGGAATGGATTTATATAAAACAATATTCTTTTTCATGGTATCCCTTTTAAGCATGCTCTGTGATGACGGCATCACTCTTTTGCTCTTGGTTTGGTTTAACAATCAGGGTAAAGAAAACCGAAGCTAACAATGCGATCCCCATAAACATATACGAGGCACTTGGGCTACCTGTCGCCCCATTTAAGTAACCCACAAACCATGAACCAAAGAATGAACCTAATGCGCCCATACTATTGATTAATGCCATTGCACCACCAGCAACGTTCTTTGGCAACATTTCAGGAATGATAGCGAAGAAGGGCCCGTATGGGGCGTACATTGCAGCACCTGCAATCACTAATAAGGTATAAGAGAACCAGAAATTCGTGCTACCGAGTAAGTATGAACCGAGGAAACACACCGCACCGAGCAAAAGCATTGGCCAGACAAATAATTTGCGGTTATGCATTCGGTCAGATGCCCATGAAACTAAGATCATAGCCATCGTTGCTGCAAGGTATGGGACTGCGGAAAGCCAACCTGTTTCTACCATCCCGAGGTTGGATGCGCCACGAATAATGGATGGCAACCACAGCACAAAGCCATACACCCCAATGCTCCAACAGAAATATTGAGCGCAGAGTAAAATCACATTACGAGACTTGAAGGCTTCACGGTAATTACGAACGGGTTTGATGTTTTTCTGTTCGTCACTCAGGATCTTATCTAATGTCTCTTTTTCTGATTGGCTTAACCAATTGACTTGGTTTGGCTTATCTCGTGCTGTTCTCCACCAGAAAAAGGCCCATAAAATCGCAGGCACTCCTTCAATGATAAACATTTCACGCCAACCGAAGGCTTGAATGAGATAACCAGATAGCACGGACATCCACAGTACCGTAACGGGGTTGCCTAGAATTAAAAAAGTATTGGCGCGAGAGCGCTCTGATTGGGTAAACCAGTTACTGATATAGATAAGCATCGCAGGCATGACCGCGGCTTCGACGACCCCTAGGCTAAAGCGAATAATCACTAGCATTGGGATATTGCTCACCATGCCAGTTAAACTAGCGAATAAGCCCCATAGGAAGATACAAGCAAAAATGAGTTTACGGACACTGCGCTTTTCTGCATAGATAGCCCCCGGTATTTGGAAAAAGAAATAGCCAAGGAAAAATAATGAGCCGAGTAGGGACGACATCCCTTTGGTAATCCCTAAGTCCGCGTTGATCCCTGCGGCAGCGGCAAAACTGTAGTTGGCTCTGTCTAAGTAGGCAAGGCTATAGGTGATAAACACGATTGGCATGATGCGCCACCAACGTGACGCTGCTGGAGTATTCATTGTCATAATCGATTTCCTTTTAACATACCGCTTTAGTGGTGGCTGCAGACAGTAATGCCATTTCATGCTGCAGTTGTGCCTGAGTTGGTAAACCTTCACTGTCGCCAATGACTTGAATGGCTCTTGCTCCAACAAAATTACCTCTTGCAACAGCTTGTGGTAATGTCAAACCTTCAAGTAAGGCGCTAATAACGCCAACGGCGAAACCATCACCAGCTCCGACGGTATCAATGACGTGTTTCACATGAACGGCAGGTGCTATGCCCTGTTGGTTATTTACCGTTTTATAATATGCTCCGTGTTCCCCGGTTTTAATCACAACCACTTCGACACCTTGAGCGAGATAAAAATCAGCAATAGACTCGGGTTGGTCGAAGCCCGTCAGGATTTTGCCTTCTTTTAAGCCAGGTAAGACCCAATTAGCTTGGAACGCGAGTTGGTTGAGCTGTTCGACCATTTCCTGTTCACTTTTCCATAGGGATGGGCGCAAATTGGGGTCAAATGACAGTGTTTTACCTACATTTCGCATCCATTTTGCTGCATACAGTGAAAGTTGATAGCTGGTGGGCGAAAGTGCGGCTGCCACGCCACTTAAATGTAAATGACGGGCAGACAGAAAATACGCTTCATTAAAGTCAGTGAGATCTAAATGGCTGGCTGCTGATCCTTTACGGAAATACTCCACGGTGGGATCGGTTCCATTTTCGGCTTTAGATTTAAGTTGGAAGCCCGTTGGGTAACGAGAGTCCACTGTAACGCATTGAGTATCCAGTTGTTCTTTATCCAAAGTGGCTTGAATAAAACGCCCGAAGGAGTCATCGCCAAGTCGGCTTATCCAGCCACTTCTTAACCCTAGGCGAGACAGGCCGATGGCGACATTCAGCTCAGCACCGGCTGCGCGACGGATGAAACTTTCAATTTCGTGCAATTCCCCTGTTTGTGTTGCCACAAACATCATCATGGCTTCACCAAGAGTGATAACATCTAATTGATTTTTCATGATGTTAAATCTCCTTCAACAGAGAAACATAGTATTCAGTGACTGTGCGTAAATCATGGCCTTCGAGTGGAAACTCGATACCACAAGGAACGTCACTCGGTAGCGCGTTTAGCACTTCTTTCCATGTGCCATCGCTGTCATCAAGTGCTACTGCAACGCGTTTATTGCCACGTAATTGGCAGGCTTTAACGTGAATGTAAGCGACTTGGGGGGCAAAAATATGTGCGGCTTTTAACGGATCTTCTTGATGCCAATACCAATTCGCCATATCAAATGCCATTTTTATAGGTAGATTTTGGTGTTTTACATCAGCAAAAAAACGTTCAAGAGGCGCAATGTGACCGCCAACCTCGGTTTGGTCATTCTCGATCACTAACTGTGTGGTGTATTGATTGAGAAGGTTAATGACTTCGGATAAATCATAATTTTCTGGTAATTCACCGAGTGATAGTTTTAAAAAGCGAGCATTAAGTTGTTTGGCATCTTCAAAATAGCCTTGTAGTTTAGTGATTGCGATAGGGGTCTGTTGTTGGAATAGCGTGTCTGGCACGGAATAAACCGCAGTGAGCTGCCTTGATTGCAGTCCTTTGGCAATATCCAAAAAATTATCGCTTGGTAGCAATAGTTCTTGACGGATCTCAGCACCATCCGCGTGGCTGCTTTGAATAATATCGAATAAAGCTTGTTGGCCCCCTAACTGTTTTACGGTTTGTGCACCGTAGGCGGCAGTAACAATGATAATGTCTTTGCTCATGACTTTCCTCTGTCTGATTAAAGGGTATTTAGCCCATTTGTCATTGCGAATGACTTATTATGGAACCGGTTCCATAATGCTTTCTAGTGACGAAAGAGCAAAATCAGAGCTATATCACTAACCAAATGGCGATAAATGTTTAATTAACGATCACTGTCACAACTTTTGATGTAATGGGTGTAATAAAAAGTTCAGATAGGTTTTTCACAGAGTATGTGATTTCGTCAAAGCATCATTTTTAATAGTTTTGCTCATGGGACGTTTTGGGCTTTAACGGGCTAAAAGAAAGGGCGCTAATTCATTTCTTACTGCAATCAAGAACGATAATTTATTAGTCTAGAAAAAGTAAGGCAGAACTGAGTTATAAGTTCTGCCTTTATTATTTTTATTCAATAAGTTATTGGCTCAATGCATCGGCAACTGCTTTAAAACGAGCAAATTTGTCACGTAGCTGTTGATGGCTAATTGTATTCGGTTGATAAGTGGTGATTTTTGGGGTACTTGCCGCAATAGCGACATCAAAACCTGAATAATAACCTGTTCCGACTGCGGCACAAAGTGCAGCGGCTTGGCAACCTGATTGCTGCACGTTGACGACATCTAACGGCAAGTTACTGGCATCACAGAACATTTGCATCCACAGTGGTGATTGTGTTGGGCCACCCGTGAACCGAATGGATTCGGTTGTATTATCAAGGCCAACAATACGGTCTTGATGCAACAAATGTGAGAATACAATCCCTTGATAGATAGCATAAACAATATCAGCATCTGTATGGTGTGAGCTCAAACCGAGTAGGCCACCGTGCAAATTACTGTGGTAGTTAGAGCCATAAAGCCAAGGGAAAAACAGAATATCATTTTGCCGTGTTGCCCCTTCAGCCACGCAGTGATTCAGTACGTCATAATCTTGCAAACGCTGATTGAAGAAGTGCCGAGTAAACCATGCGAGGTTACTGGCTGAGGTCGGGCTGCCTTCATGGACAAAATAGGTGCCTGGGATGCAGTATTTACTCCAAACGTATGGGTAATCAGAAGGCACAATTTCATCAAAGACACGCGTTGAAATAGTCCAAGTACCTGCTACCGCACTGAGTTTATCTTTTTGACTCACCCCAGATGCTAACGCTGCGCCGACTACATCAAAGAAGCCACCAAATACAGGGGTTCCTTCCACCAGTCCAGATTCTGCGGCAGCTTTGTGGGTTACGGTACCCGCTAATTGGGCCGAGTTAATCACGGGAGCTAGTTTGTCATTTGCCTCATCAATACCAAACAGTTGGCATAGTTTAGGGTCATAACTCGACTGGATTTGGTTAAATAATTGGCTACCCGAAATATTGGTTTCTTCGCAGGCAATTTGGTCGGTTAAGCGATAGCGAATATAGTCATGAACCATCAAAACATGCTGAGTATCGCGATAATTATCAGGCTCGTGTTGTTTTAGCCAACGCAGTAGTGCCACGGGATGAGAAGCCCATAATTGCTGCAAACTCAATGGGTAAGCTTTATCCGCAGTACCGTTTTGGTGCCATTCATCAACAATGGATTGAGCGCGTGAATCAGATGACACAATCCCATTTCTAACTGGCTTTCCTTGGCTATTGAGCAAATAAAGCCCTTTACCGTGGGAAGAGAAACTGACACCGGAAATTTGGGCGGCACTGAGCTGGCTATTTTGAATCGCTTTGCGGATCACGCTGCAAGTCGCTTCCCATAACATTTCCATGTTGCGTTCACTAAAACCCGCCTGTGGGCTTTCAGTGGGAAAAGAGTGCTCAGCAACCGTAATTTCTTGGCCTTCTGCGGTATAGATACCCGCTTTGATGACGGTACCACCAAGGTCAACACCCATAAAAAATGCATTCATTATCGGCTCCTTTAGGCGTTATACCAGCCAGCTTGTTGCATTTTGTCTTCCATCCAATGACGGGCTTTGATAATTTCAATCAGTGGCTCATCGGCTTTTTCTGTCCACATTTCAATCAGGAAGGAACCGCGGTAATTTAAACGTTTTAATAATTTGAATAAATTAACAAAATCTACGCAGCCTTCACCGAAAGGGACATCACGAAATTGGCCTTTACAGGTTTCAGTCACCGCATATGTATCTTTTAAGTGAATGGCTGCGACGTGTTCAATTCCTTGGGTGAATTCTTTTTCGACATCATTACCCCATGCCGTTAAGTTACCGACATCAGGATACACCTTGAACCAAGGTGAGCGAATTTTATCGGAAAGTGTTTGCCATTTGCTAATGGAATTCATAAATGGCGTATCCATGATTTCCACTGCGCACATCACTTGAGAAGCGGCCGCAATTTCGCTGACCCACTGCATGCCTTTTTCGAAATTGGCAATCGTCTCGGCATCTTGCTCTTCATAGTAAACGTCATATCCTGCGAGCTGAATAGTGCGAATGCCTAAGTCTTGAGCGAGCTTAATGGCTTTTTCCATTAAGGAGTAGGCCATCATACGAGTGGCTTCATCATGGCTACCAAAAGGAAAGCGGCGGTGACCAGATAAACACATACTTGGAATGCGAATACCTGTTTCTTGTATCGCTTTCACAACTTCCAGACGCTCTGAGGTGCTCCAGTCTAATCGAGCCAGACGTTCGTCAGTTTCATCTACTGACATTTCCACAAAATCATAACCCGCAGATTTTGCGATGACTAATTTTTCTAACCAACTGCTGTTTTTCGGTAATGCTTTTTCATAAATACCAATTGGATGCTTACGCATGGTTTTCCCCTTGAAAAATTAACTTTGTGTCGATGCTTTATTAAGGCGTTGGTTACGGTTCATCGCACGTTTAGCACTCCATTTTTCTTTGAAGAACTTGAATGCTAATGCCAAGATGAGCGTGATCCCCCAAACTGCGAGGTTAAAATGCAGGCTTACACCTAGCAGACTTAAACCTGTCGCAATGACCTGTAAAACCAATAAGGCACAGAACACTCGGCTAACCTTACCAACTCCCCCAAATGGGTTAGTTCCACCTAATACGATGGCAAGAATGGTGAGCAGTAAATAGGAATCCCCGTAGCCCATACGTGCAGAGTTAAAGCGAGCCATCATGATGAGCCCAGCTAATACACATAACAGGCTAGAAATGGTGTATATCGCAATCATGACACGGTCGGTACGAATACCGCTGAACCACGTTGCATTGATATTACTGCCACTCATATAGATATTTTTACCTAAGCGCGTACAGCCTAGAAACAGCGCTAAGAGAATTGCGGTAACAATGAAGATAATCATCGCAATTGGCACCCCAAGCACAGTATCGGAACCAATGGCACGAACAATGGGTGGCATGCCACTCAGTGCGGCTCCTTTGGTGAGGTAAACACCAATGCCGCTGATAATCGTCATTGTACCGAGGGTCACTAAGATCGGGTGGGCCCCGATATGGGAAATCATCAGCCCTGTTAAGCTACCGATAATGACCGCAATCACGGTTGCGCCGATTAATGCGAAGACCAACCACATTAGCTGTGTGCCAGTACTGGCATCCACTGGGAGGTAATTGATAAACACCCAAGCCATAAAGAGCCCCGTTAAGTTAGCAGTGCTAATAATGGCAAGGTTTAACCCGCCACTTAACATAGGAACAAACATGGCAAAGGTGAGTAAGCCCAACTCAGGTAACTGAAACGTGATGCTTAAAAAGGTATTTTGGGTAAAAAAGTGCCCTGGCATGGCGATACTAAACGCAGCGATAGCCAAAACAAAGATTGAAAGCAGTCCGATAACAGAGCCATCAATTTTAAAAAAAAGATTTTTTCTCATGGTGATATTCCTGTTAAACAAAACCTACGTCCGTCTCTTTACGTTTTTTGTAGTGGGTAATACAAATCGCAATGAGAATAACCAGCCCGATGACGATATTGACGAAGTAGTTTGAAACACCAATCAGGTTAAGGCCGTTTTTCAAGATACCAATCAGGAAAACGCCCATGAGTGTGCCTATCACTGAGCCTCGCCCACCGGATAAACTGGCACCACCCAGTACAGCCGCGGCAAGCACATCTAGCTCTCCGCCCACAAGGGCACTCGGTACCACTTCACTCATTCGGTAGGTTTGCAACATACCGCCAATCGCTGCCATCGCGCCAAGGTAGCCGTAAGCAAACAGGTAAATCACTGAAACACGGATACCAATACGAGACGCAGATTCTTGGCTGCCACCAACGGCATATAGCTGACGGCCGATGTGCGTTTTATTCATTAAAATCCACGTTAAGAAGGCAATGCCAAGCATCACAATTAACGGCAAGCCAACTTGGTAATATTCACCATCCACTTCAAAAGGCAGGATAGTCACAGGGTCTACCCACCAATCAGGTAAGTCATAAATACTGTGTCCGTTGGTTAGCCACATCAGCATTCCGAACAGCAGTGATTGCATACTGATGGTGATGATAATTGACACAACATTCAGCGAATAAATTAAGATAGCGTTGATTAAGCCAAAAGCGATACCGATGATAATCGCCAATGTGATACTGACGGCAGGGCTTGCAATAAAACCTTGCAATAGCCAAGTGGCGATCACGTATTGCACTACGGAAGCCACTGCGGCAAACGAAATATCAATGCCCCCAGTGACGAGAACCACAAATAAACCTAAGGCGAAAATACCTGTAACGGCGTAGCTTTCACTGAGGTCGAGTAAATTTTGAATAGTTAGAAATTGCGGGCTCATCAATGTGAAGAACACCACCATGATAAGAATGACCCAAGTCAGCCAGCCTTCGACAGATTGTGGTCGTAATTTTTGCCAGTTAGCCATTGATGATTTCCTCCAATTGTTGCTCATTGATGGAATCTGTCTCAATTTCTTTGACGATAGAGCCTTGTTTCATATGTAAAATTCGGTCGCAATTGTAATACGCTTCGGAGGCTTCATCGGTAATTAATAGAATAGAGATACCGACACCTGACAAACGGTGAATGAGTTTGTAAATACTGTCTTTTGCGCCAATATCGACGCCAACGGTCGGTGAGTCTAAAATGAGTACTTTAGGACGTGTTAAAATCCATTTAGCAAGTACCACTTTTTGTTGGTTACCGCCTGAAAGTGTTGAAAGGGCATTATTGGGGTCAGTGACTTTAATATCTAAGTCGGCTATCCACTCTTGCACAATTTCTTGGCACTGTTTTTCATCAATTAAATGTAAAGGCGTTTTGAGGCGATCGAGAATCGAAATCACCATATTGTCTGCGATGGATTGCTGTAAAATTGCACCTAAAGTCAGGCGGTCTTCGGAGACATAACCAATGCCGCGCTTAATGGCGTCGGTGTTGTTTTTTAACTTAACAGGTTTGCCTTCGATGAGTAATTCACCACTATCTGGGTGGGTAATGCCAAACAACGATAGCGCTAATTCAGTGCGGCCTGAGCCAAGTAAACCACATAAGCCTAATACTTCGCCGCGTTTTAGATTTAAGTTGATATCACGATATTGCCCAGCTCGGCTGAGGTTTTTTAGCTCTAGTACCGTGCGTCGGTCTTCCGCATTATTAGGTGGCTTACGTTCATGGACAATATCTAAGCCAGTCATTAACTCAGTAATTTTGCGGGTAGTTAAGCCTTCAGCAGGCCATGTACCAATTTTTTGACCATCGCGGATCACGGTGATGCGGTCAGAGATCTCTTTGACTTCTTCTAGTCGATGACTCACAAAAACAACGGTAATTCCCTTATCTTTTAGGTAATTAACCGTTGAGAGTAGTTGGTTGACTTCTGTACGGGTCAATGAAGCCGTTGGTTCATCCATAATCACCAGACGTGCATCGGCGACTAGGGCGCGGCAGATAGCAACCTGTTGACGTTGAGCAATGGGTAAAAATTGCACAGGTGTGTCTGGGTCAATGGTGAAAGCCAGTTCATTGAGGATTTCTAAGGCTTTCTCGCGCAGTTGTTTTTTGCGAAACCAGCCAAAATAGCCTTTGAGGTTTAGCTCAAAGGCGATATTTTCAGCAACGGTTAAATTTGGAAATAATGACAAATCTTGGTAGATAACTTGTACGCCTAATTCACGCGCTTTATCGGGCGTCAATCGGTGATAACTTTTCCCATCAATTTCAATTTTACTACCGTCATCAGGGGCATAGACACCACTGATAGTTTTAATTAATGTGCTTTTCCCACACCCATTGGTGCCCGCTAAACAGTGCACTTCACCTTTGTTGAGCGTCAAATCGATATTGCGTAATGCACGGTGACCACCGAAGCTTTTGGAAAGGTCGCGCAAGGTAATGAGTGGATCGGATTTGTCAGCTTTTGAGGTGCTTGTCATAAGTACAATTCCTACTGCAAATAAATTGGTGTTGGCTTGTTCGTGATGAGCGCGAGCCGCTGTGCTAGTGCAGGCGACCCGAACTCAAAGAACATAAAATTTAATATCTTGATAAATATTGTATTTTTGTTTTAAACATTATTTTGATAATGTGAAATTACAGACCGACTTCAACCAATTTTTTCGTATTTTCAATATTCAAATTAACAGGGTTATCACTTAAAATCGTGTTACCACTGACTTTGATTTCACCCATATCACCAATAGACACGCCATCTTTAATTTCTTCACCATTCATCATGGCTGTTGCGACTTGTACAAATACTTGTCCTGCGACTTTTGGATTAGAAATATAGCCGCCATCAATTGCACCTTTTTCCAGTAACTTGATGCCTTGACCTGGTGTGAACGTTCCGAATACACAGGTTTCGTCATTTTTACGGCGTTTATCAATGGCTCGTCCTGCACCGATAGGGCCTTGTGAACCAAATGACATGATGCCTTTTAAGTCTTTATGCTTAGATAACAAGTCATTAGCTGTACGCATTGAGTCATCAACGGATTCGGCAACACCAAAGCGGTCATCGACCATTTGCATTTTCGGGTAGTTCGCTTTTTGGTAAGCAATTGCCGCGTCGGCCCATTCGTTCACTAATGGTACTGTCAGGCTTCCCACAAACATGGCGTATTTGCCTTCTTCACCCATACAGGCCGCCATATCTCTCATATGGTTAGCACCCATGCTTTGGGTATCAAGTAATTCAAAGTCCCAATCTGCATTTTTTTGATTTGGTGATTCGTGGGTAATAACTTTAATTCCAGCGTCTTGGGCGCGTTTTAATACAGGCTCAAGCACTTTAGCGTCGTTAGGGACAACGCCAATGACATCCACTTTTTTCGCGATTAAATCTTCGATAGCACGAACTTGTTCCGCTGGGTCAGCCGTTGTTGGGCCAACTTGGAAGGCATTTACACCGAGTTTTTTGCCTTCTTCAGTAATACCTTGTTCCATTACATTAAACCAAGGAATACCACCGACTTTAACGACGACACCCATGGTAAAGGGCTTTTGTGCTTTTTGTGATTCAGCCATCGCGACATTTGAAAATAGTGCAACGCTCATTAAACAAGGTAAAACTAGCTTCTTCATGTTCATAGTTGTATTCCTTAGTGTAGATGGATACTAAATCAAGAAATTCCATTATTTAGAAATAATGAATTTCTCATATTTAGGTATGCCTATAATTAAGTGCCAAGGAATTATGAATAAATAACATCCCTGCACTTATTTAATACAGAAAATAAAATAGAACTTGTTTTTTTACTTACATCATAGTTACATGATTTTTATATTTATAAATTATTTATCGCACTCGATAATTCTAAGGTTGGAAAATTGTTTTTGAAAATTATTATCATTTAGTTTGTTTGTGATTAATACGTCGATATCATCAAATGTACAAACCTGACTAAATGCATACTTTCCTAATTTACTATTATCCGCGAGCAAAACTTTATTTTCAGAAACCTGTAACATAATATTTTTTAATTTTGAGTTTATTTCACTGCCATCACGAATACCATTTTCGATATTAAATCCTTGGCATGAAAGAAATAAGGTTTTTATCTGAAAGCTACGAATAATACTTTCTGCAATTGGGCCATGAAAATCATCATGACGTTCTGAATATTCCCCACCAATACCAATGACGCGTACTCGGTCACGGCAGGCCAACGCTTGGATAATCTTGACCGAGTTTGTCACTACCGTAATGTCGATATCAGGTATTTGCCGTGCGAGAAACCAGCAAGTACTGCTGTTATCTAACATAATACAGTCACCAGGCTGAATTAATTTTAGTGCAGCCTTCGAAATCTTCATCTTGGCATCAGGGTGCTCTTCGGTTCTTTTGCGAAAAGATTCTGCACCATCAACCATTTGACTGAGCTTGACCGAAGAAGGCATCACATTCACCATCGGCATTTCTTCTTGGTCGATGGCAACTGCTCCCCCAAAACTACGGATGATCCTATTTTCACGTTCAAGAGCCGTTAAATCACGACGGATAGTTTCTTGAGAAACGAGGCATAATTGAGCTAAATCACGCACTAGCGCCGAGCCATTCTGCGAAACATGAGAACAAATTAATTTATGGCGTTCGGCTTGTAACATATTTAACTCCTATTCTTTCCACGATATTTATTCTGCCCGTATTGCTTTTTTTTTGTCGTGATTAGATTCAAGTTATCTCTTTTTGAAAAAAACAAAGCCGATTAAAGTGATTGCGATCGGTATTTTATGAATTTAATTTCACTCAGTTACACAATAACTAGACTTGCATCACTATATTTGCGGTATCTTTTTACTTTTATGGTATTAAACAAAAAGCATTGGGCTAATTCGGTCAACTAACCACATCCTATTTATGTGTTTTCTTGACTGTCTATGCCCGAATGCGTCCGAGTTGGTCTGTTTTGTTGCGAGTTTGTAAAGTGAGGTGCTTTTTAAATGGCCTAAATCTGTTTACCTTAATAGGTAGATATAGGTTATCAACACACAGAAAACATCATGATAATAAATTTTTGTTGTTGATATTAAAGCATATTTAATAAAGCTAGGGAGTTGTTATGTTAGAAAAATTGAAACAACAAGTCTTTGAAGCAAACCTTGCCTTACCCAAACATAACCTAGTGACCTTTACTTGGGGGAATGTGAGTGGTATTGACCGTGAAGCTGGGTTAATGGTGATAAAACCTTCTGGCGTTGATTATGAAACCATGAAAGCAGAAGACATGGTGGTGGTCTCGTTGGAAAGCGGAAAAGTGGTAGAAGGGAAATATCGGCCTTCTTCGGATACCGACACGCATTTGGCGCTGTACCAAGCATTCCCTGAAATTGGCGGTATTGTCCATACTCACTCTCGCCATGCGACTATTTGGGCTCAAGCAGGCCTGCCATTGAGTGCTTTAGGGACAACCCATGCCGATTATTTCTATGGTGAAATTCCTTGTACCCGTAAAATGACAGCAAGTGAAATTGAAGGCGATTATGAAAGAGAAACGGGTCATGTGATTATTGAAACCTTCAAGGAAAAAGGCCTGTCAGCAAAAGATATTCCAGCCGTATTAGTGAATAGCCATGGGCCATTTGCTTGGGGAACAAGCCCCGATAATGCAGTGCATAACGCCGTAGTGTTAGAAGAAATTGCCTATATGAATTTATTTACCCGTCAATTAAGTTCACAAATAGGTTCCATGCAACAAGTATTATTAGATAAACACTATTTACGTAAGCACGGTAAAAATGCGTATTACGGGCAAAAATAAAGCGGTTAAAAAATTAATTAAATAGAATTGGCAAACGAGAGCAATTATTGATCTTATGATCAATAACGGATTTCTTCGTTTATAAAATAGCCACAATGAATATGCTATGTGGCTATTTTACTGTTTTTTAAATACAGCCATCACTCAGGTTTATTTAGTTAAACCTGTGGTTGTTTTTTGATTAATTAAATATTTTTAAACTAAGTATATTTCTCTAAGCTGATTAATATCATTATCTGTGAATTTAAGTTCATCTTTAATATACCTTTCAACAGAGCCAGATATTTCTTCCATTGTATTAAAGACTTCTAAAATAAATGATTCTTGAGTATCAATTAGAGAAAGTAAATAATCCAGTACATTTTGGTCTTGGGTTATTTTGCGATATCCCGCCATTTTAATTTCGTTACGTTCAAGGCGATTAAAATGAGTAAGCATATAATCCCGTACAATGGTTTCTTTTGGCACTCCTAACATGGAAAGTACCAGTAATGCACCATAACCCGTTCGGTCTTTTCCTCCTCGGCAATGCTGAATATTTGGGGCATTGTGGCTATCGAGTAAAACCTCGATCATTTGTTTGAAGGCAGCTTTTGACTTATCACTTACCACAAATTGGCGATATTGCTCCAATATTTGTAACCCATCGCCGTTAATCATCTCTTTAGGAATATGTTGGATAACACTTTCGATTAATGCTTTGTCTTCATTATCCGGTGATGCGGCAAATTGTGCTGCTAATTCAGCGGTTTGAGCTGTAGCATCGAGATGATACGTTTTCTTTTCACCAACATGGCAATTAGGCGATTTATTAATTTCATTTTGAGTACGGTAATCGATGATGCTGTTTATCCCTAAATGGGAGATGTAATTTACTGCTTGTTCATTTAGATTAAACAGATGGTTAGAGCGATATAGCATTCCCCATTTCACCTGTTTTCCGTCTGTTGTGGTATAACCTCCAAAGTCACGGAAGTTATTTAACCCCTCAATAGGCAATGTTCTTTCAGCGAATAATTTACATCCATTGGCATTTTGTAAAATAAAATAGATACGTTGTTTCGCCTTTAATGGGTCTTGAACTGTAATTGTATTCTCTATTTTATCCGTAATGAAATTCTCAGGACAAACCTGAGTATCAGGTTTGTCCGTCCAATATAATGCCAGAGGGGAGGATGGAACTTCACTAAATTTTATTTCGAGTGTTGATTCACTCACTCTATTGATTTCGATTTCCATATATTTCCCTTTATCATCCTAAAATTCCGAATACAGAACAAACAACACCTAAAACCATGATGGCGACAATTAATGCAACGGTATGTTTCCCTTGGAATTTACGAACAAGGAAGAAAATACCGAGCGCAAAGAGAAGAGTGAGTAAGTTAGGTATTACCTTGTCAAACATCTCTTGTACTTTGATAGATTGCTCACCAACGGCAATGGTTAGCGGTGTGGAAAGTTTGACGGTCGTGGCAATTAAAGAGCCGAGGACCATGACCCCGACAACGTTCGCCATATTAGTAATTCGCTGAATAATATTTGATTTTTTCGATTGTTCGATTAAATCAACGCCTTTGTTATAGCCATAATGAATAAAGAAATATTTGGTACCGATATTGACGATATTAAACAAAATAAACATTAATATTGGGCCAATAATATTACCTTGCAGTGCAAATGCAGCTCCGATGCTGCCGCAAATAGGCAGCCACGTAAATTTTAATAAGCTATCACCGAGACCTGCAAATGGCCCCATCAAACCAGCTTTTACAGAAACAACAGCCTCTTTTTCTTCTTCTGTTGTTTTTTCTTCTAATGCTGCGGTCACACCAAGAATTAATGCGCCTGCGTTAATTTGTGTGTTAAAGAATTCAAAATGGCGTTGCATGGCTTTAATACGCGTTTCTTGGTCAGCTTTTTCATAAAGCTTATCGAGAACGGGTACCATACAATGTGCAAAACCAATAGTTTGCAGTTTTTCGTAGTTGTATGAGAATGACATGGTTTGAATTCGCCAAAACATACCATTGAGTTCTTTTTTCGTGAGTTTCTTATTTTCAGAGGGGGTTATTTCACTCATAAGTCATATTCCTCTTCTTCATTTTTATGGGCGGCTGGTGTAGCTTTTTCATCTGGTGTTTGGCGCAAACTGCTGGCGAATGCCATGTCATAAAGCACAGCAAATGCCAGAGCGATAAATGTAATTGGGATAATTGGCAGTTTTAAATAGGTTGTAAGCATGAAGCCGAGCAGAAAGAAAAACCACATTCTGCCTTTCAGCAGCATTAATAACAGAATACAGATACCGACCGCAGGGATCAGCTTAGATGCAACCCCCATACCTGTTAAAATACTTTCAGGCACAGCATTTAATATGCTATTGACTAAGTCACTACCAAAATAAACGGCAATAAAGCAGGGAATGGCGCGAATAAAAAACCACAGTGGTGTCGAGAAATAATGGACTTTGGTTAGGCCGCTGTAGTTTCCATCAAGAATGGATTTACTTGCCCAAACATTTAAGAAACTGGCAAAAGAGCGCCAGATAATCAGTAATTGCTGACATAAAATAGAGACAGGTACGGCAAGGGCGATACCTGCTGCAATTCCACCATTGGAAGCAATACCGAGAGCAACTCCAATAATAGAACCGGCGATGATATCGGGTGCGGAATAAGCCCCAACGTTACCAATCCCCATCCACATCAATTCTAAGGTGGCGCTAATGGCGAGTCCTTGAACCATATCACCCATGATAATACCGGCCACAGTACCGGTGAGCAGTGGGCGTCTTAGCATTTGCGGACCGACATCATCCAATGAGCAAATACCGGCCCAAATCGCAATTAAAATGGCCTCTACCAACATAATAGGCTCCTCACTTATTAAGTGAAAATAAGCATGACTAAATGAATTAATTGAGTAATGTTTTCAATTCAACAATGGGGTCTTTAGGAACCATTTGAATTTCAACGGCAACGTTATTGTTGATCAGTGACCTAAAGGCGTGTTCTTCTTCTGGTGTGACGGCAACTGCACGGGATAAATTACGACGGCCTTCTTGCATACGCATTCCACCAACATTCAATTTTTCCAGTTTTAAGCCACTTTCGACGAGTTTGTTTACATCAATGCTGTTAGTAAACAGCAACATGGTGCGACGTTTAATTTCTGCTTTTTTTAAGACCTCAATGAATTTATCGACACCAAAAACGACGACTTTGAGATCTGGTGGAGCCGCCATAGTCAGAACTGATTGTTGAACGGTGTCATTGGCAACTTTGTCATTAACGATAATCACCTGCTCAATATCAAAGTTTTTAACCCAAGTGGTAATAACTTGGCCGTGAATAAGTCTGTCATCAATCCGAGCAACATTAATTGGCATGGGGTTCTCCTAAAGTTCGCTATCGTTTTGTGTTAATGGTTTAAGTTGTTCACCGACATTGATGCAACTGCCAGGGAATACATCATTAATGATTTGATGAAGTTCATGTAAAGGGAGGTCTCGGTTACTGAGTATTTCGAGAAAAGTAGGCACATTGATCCCGCAGTACAGCACAACATCATTTTGGGTAATAACGAGCTCGCTGGCTAGGTTGCAAGGAGATCCACCTAATAAATCCACTAAAATTAAAACGCCATCACCTTTATTAACATTTTGATATGTTTCAAATAAATGCTTTTTTACCTCATTAATATTGCTTTCTCTTTGAATCGAAATCACGCTGATATCTTCTTGCGAGCCAATTAGCATTTCTGCACATTCCAATAACCCTTGTGCAAAAGGCCCATGGCTGGCCAGAATGATAGGTATCTGAGAGCTCATTTTTTCCCCTTATCTTTCTTCTTTTAGTAATAAAATTACTTTTATATATTTATTTTAAAGTAACAATATCACAAAAAAGAGGAATGAAAAGGGGCGCCTATTAGAAAGGATCATTTTTGTGAGCAAGATCGAAGTGGCTACTTAGAGCCACGTAGAAGATACTAAGAAGAAAAAGGGACTAGTTATTGCTATTTAAGCGAGAAAAGCGCTCTGCACGAGTGCTAATTTGTTTTTGAATTCTTTCATCATACTGTTTAATAAATAGATTAGTAATCAGCATATTAATTACAGTCAGTTGCGAAATTTTTGAACGAATAGGAATGAGCCTTGAAACATGTTCAGTGGAAATAGTGTGCAAGATAGTTTCTGCTAGCGATGACACCGAACTTTGTCCCATTTTAGTGATAGCAATGGTTGGAACATGTAATTCACGCGCAAGGGTAAGTAGCTTGATGCATTCGTGGTTTTCACCGGAATGAGAAATGACAATGACAAGATCGTTTTGATCTAACGTATTCACAATACTGAATTGGATGCTGTAATCAAGGTGGCAATTGACATCTTTTTTTATTTTAATTAGTTGATATTCAAATTCTTTTGCAACTAATCCGCTACTTCCTGCACCATAAATGACAATTTTTTTACTCTTACTAATTAATTCATTTGCTTGCGTAAAGGCATTTAAATTAACCAGAGCACACGTTTCTTCTATGGATGATTTCTCAATCAGTCCTACTTTGTGATTAACGGTTTCCATTGAGTCATTAAGATCAATATCTTCTTGCAGCAGGGTGCCGTAAGACTTGTGATTAATCGATGAAATTAAATCAATTTTTAGGTCGCTAAAACCTTGGTAGCCCAATTTATGACATAGGCGCAAAATAGTGGTGGTACTGACCTTATTTTCTTGGGCGAGGGATTGAATGCTAATACTTTGCATGTTTTTCTTATTAGCAATAATGTACTCAGCAACTTGTTTTTCTTTGGTGGAAAGGCTGTCTCTGGCCTCTCTAAGTTTTAGGTCTATCATTATTTACCCTGCTAATAAATTAAAATTCGCCATCACGAAACGGATCCTACCATATCTTAAAAATAGGGAAATGGTGACTTTTCTTTATTGGGGGTGTGTCACGATAAATGGGGTTATGGCTCAGGCGAGAAAGTAAGGTTAGTAAGAAAAGATTAACAACTATAAATAGTTAGCTATATCCCTATTGCTTAATAGTTACCTAAGCAATAGGGGACAGTTTGTTTTTAAAGTGTGACGCCCATTTTAAAAATCGCTAATTCACGGAAATCATTGATTTCATTTTTAGTGTGTTCACCATTAACGGTTTTGACAACAAGCTGAATGAAGTCATCTAATAATTGATCCATGGATTTTCCTGTTAATAAGGCGCCTGCATTAAAATCAATCCAATGGGGTTTTTTGGCAGCTAACTCATTATTGGTCGCAATTTTCATGGTGGGAACAAATCCCCCATAGGGCGTACCTCGACCTGTCGTAAATAATACCATGTGGCAGCCAGCTGCGCCTAAGGCACTGGTGGCAATGGCATCATTACCCGGTGCGCTTAACAAATTGAACCCTGGGGTTGTCAGGCGCTCTCCATATTTTAAAACATCCATTACTTGGCTAGTACCCGCCTTTTGTGTGCAGCCGAGGGATTTTTCTTCAAGTGTCGAAATTCCTCCTGCTTTATTGCCTGGAGATGGGTTTTCATAAATTGGCTGGTCATGAGCAATAAAATACTGTTTGAAGTCATTGATCATATTGACCGTTTTCTCAAACGTCAGCTCATCATGGCAGTGGTTCATTAGAATTTGTTCAGCACCAAACATTTCAGGCACTTCGGTTAACACCGTCGTTCCGTTATGGCTGACTAAAAAATCAGAAAAACAGCCTAACAATGGGTTAGCTGTGATCCCTGAAAGGCCATCAGAGCCACCACATTCAAGACCAAATTTTACTTCGCTTAGCTTACCCGCCTCGCGTTTGTCTTGCTGTACAAATTGATAAAGTGCATTAAGGTGCTCGACACCGGCTTCAATTTCATCATCTAATTGTTGGCAGACCATAAATTTGACGCGTTCATCATCATAGTCACCTAGTGTTTCTTTAAAAGCGGCGACTTGATTGTTTTCACAGCCTAAACCGATGACGAGTACGCCACCTGCGTTAGGGTGCTTAACCATATCTTGTAAAATAGTACGGGTTGTTAAATGGTCATCACCGAGCTGGGAACAGCCTAAAGTATGGTTATAAAGATAAACACCATCAATATCAGAAGCGCCATTATGTTGTTTATTAAAGCGTTCGATCATTTTTCTCGCCAGCGCATTAACACAGCCAACCGTTGGGATCACCCAAATTTCATTACGGATAGCCACATCACCGTTTGTTCGGCGATAGATTTGCACGTCTGGATCCGGCCGTGTAGCGGTAATTGTGTTGTGCTCAGGGTGGTACTCATATTCATTTAAAGCACTTAAATTGGTAGCGGTATTATGAGTATGAACATGTTCTCCAGCTGTTATGGTAGTCGTTGCATGGCCGATGGGAGCGCCATATTTAACAATATTTTTGCCGGTTTCAATCGGGTTCAGGGCGATTTTATGCCCTCGGTCAACATCTTGTTTTAATGTCACTGATTGCTCTGCAACAGTAATGGTTTCCCCTGCTTGCCGGTTAACTAAAGTAATGGCGACATTGTCATTGGGATGTATTTTAATTATATCTTTTATCATATTGCGTTCCCTGAACTGGAAATCGGATTAAGCGTGATCAGCCACAAAAAGTATGAATGATCTTTTGTTGTCTAAATTTCATTCATTATACGATCTGGTTTATAACTTTAAAAGATGTTATACCAATTTATTGCAATTTATTTATTAGTGAAGTTCTATTTCACCCATCGTCGAAAAATTTCGTTATACTGTGAGGCATTAGTGGCCAGCGAGTCGGGTGGTTATGTGAAAGGAGAAAATAATGAGCTCACAAGAGAGTGAACCGCGCCTATACCAACAAGTTGCGGCTCTGGTCAAAGAACGTATCGAAAATGACGAATACCCAGTTGGCACTAAATTACCTGCGGAACGGTTACTTGCTGACGAAATGAAGGTGAGCCGTACGGTGATCCGCGAAGCCATCATTATGTTAGAAGTGGAAGGCTATGTGGATGTACGCAAAGGATCTGGCATACATGTCATCAATAATCGGTCTAATAACTCAGTCAATACAGAAACCGGATTAGAATTTAGTCGTTGTGGGCCATTTGAACTCTTACAAGCAAGGCAACTGATTGAAAGCCATATCGCCGAGTTTGCCGCGACCCAAGCCACTAAAGAAGATATTTTAAAACTAGTTGATATTCAAAAGCATGCTCGCAAAGAGGATCGTTTTCGTGACTCAACATGGGATCTTGCCTTTCACATGCAAATTGCCGCGTCGACCCATAACAGTGCGATGGTGGTGATCGTTGAGCAAATGTGGAGCCAACGCTTACGTAACCCATACTGGCTCAAACTTCATGAGCACATTGATAACCGTTCGATTGAGAGCTGGTGTGATGAGCACGACCAAATTTTGCAGGCACTAGCGCGTCGAGACCCAAAAGGGGCGCGGCAAGCCATGTGGCAACATTTGGAAAATACCAAAAAAATGTTATTCAACGCGACTAGTGATGACTTCGAGTTCACCATGGATCGCTACTTCTTTGCCGATAGCCCAACGATGGATGATAACAGCTAGTTATTCCTCATCATCTTCAGATATCTGCTTCAGCGCGGGGAGGTTAACTAAAATAATTTTCCCGTATTTTGCATCAATCCAGCCTAGTTTTTCCCATGCGACTAAACGCTTATTGATAGTTTGCCGTGTGGTATTAATGATGGTCGCCAAGTCATCTTGTGTCAGGTATAGGCTCAATTGAATTCCCTTTTCATGGGGCTCACCATAGCCTTCTGCTAAGCTCAATAAGCGTTTGGCGAGTCGGGCTGAAACGGACAATAAGGCACTGTCATTGATAATGGTAAAGGCATTACGGATCACTTTACAGAGCAAAATATTCAGGAATTGGTAAAAAACGGGGTGTTTTTCCAAGATCATGGTTAAGTCTTTCGGTGATATCGTCAGTAAAATAGTTGGGCTAATCGCTTTGGCATCATGGGTGCGCGCTGATTTATCTAGCATGGCAATTTCGCCAAACCAATTGCCTGGTGAAAGATAGCGAAATACACATTCACGGCCATCTGAGGAAATTGAACTTACTTTTACTGAACCTTGGAGCACCGCATATAGACCACGGGCAGGGTCACCTTGGTAGTGAACCATTTCACCATCTGGATAAAAACGCAATGTGGCGCATGTCATTAAGATAGAAATTAAATAATCAGGTAAGTTACTAAACCAACTATTTGTTTTTAATATTTCAAGAATATTTTCATGCGTTAGAACTAATTGGCTGTTTTGTACCGCAATGTTCATCTGAATGCTCCCTGCATGATTAGCTAACTTTATCATGACATTTGGTAGGGTTATGTTCAATCATGAACCGCTGTAATATTCGAGTAAACCTCATAAATAAGAAATAGGGTAATAGAAAACCCGAGCCATTGATGCGGCTCGGGAGGGATTTAAAAGATAATTAATTAATCTTCAAATCGTTTTTCAATACCTAATCTTTTTAATGTCAAAATCAATAGACCTCCGATAAAGGCGACTAACGCGATAAAATAGAGCCCTGCACGGGCAGACTCAAAGGTAGCCTCAGCCCAAACTCGTAAGTTTGGTGCCACAAAACCACCTAAGTTACCCACTGAGTTAATCAACGCAATACCCGATGCAGCTGCGGTGCCGCCTAAGTATGCCGATGGGAAGCTCCAATACAGCGGTTGCATAGCTAAGTGGCCAGCCGCTGCCACACACAGGGCAATAATCGCAATGACTGGAATGCTATCGAATAAACCAGAAACCGCAATGCCCGCAGCCCCTAACATAAAGGTAATAGCGGCCACTTTACGACGTTCTTTGAGACGTTCTGAAATACGTGGAACATAGTAAACGGCAATTGCAGCGCACAGTGGTGGAATGGCGGTAACAAAGCCTACAAGTATGCCGACTTTACTGCCCAACAACGTACCGATTTGGGTTGGTAAGAAGAAATAAATCCCATAGCCACATACTTGAACGGTAAACCAAATCAGACACAGGTAGAGAACGCGCATATCTAATAGCGCACTCAGGGCGCCTTTCGGGCTATGGCCTGCTTTGGCATCTTCTTCCAAGGCTAATTTAGCGGAAAGTGCACTTTTTTCCTCAGCTGTCAGCCACTTGGCTTTTTCAGGGCGGTCATCAAGGTAAAAGAATACCCAAATCCCGACGATAGACGCTAATAAGCCTTCTACGACAAACATTAACTGCCAGCCGTATAAACCGAAGGCAAATGACGTTCCTTCTAACGACAATAATGAGCCGGATAATGGGCCGCCAATGATAAACGCCAGTGGTGCACCAAATAAGAAGTAGCCTGTCACCCGTGCACGGATATTTTGTGGGAACCAGAAGGTTAAATACAGAATAACCCCCGGGAAGAAGCCGGCTTCACTGACACCGAGTAAGAAACGTAGCACAATAAAGGTGGTTTCATCATGGGCAAACATCATGGCGGCAGAGACTAGCCCCCACGTGACCATAATGCGCGATAGCCATACCCGAGCACCAATGCGGTACAACAGAATATTACTTGGCACTTCAAACAGTGCATAGCCGATAAAAAAGATCCCTGCACCAAATGCGTATGCAGCGTCACTTAATCCAGTTGTTAATTGAAACTCTTGTTTTGCAAAACCAATATTTGAACGGTCTAAATAAGCCAATATGAACATTAATACCACCATAGGTATTATTTTTCGTATTGCTTTGCTGGTAGCCGATGATAAATGATCCGTATTGGTGGACATGGTTCACCCCAGTTTTTTGTAAGATAGTAATGTTATCTATTCATTTTTATTATGTGTTTAGCCCGCCGCTGAATAACCAGCAGAGTAGAGTATAGAGCTAATATACTCGTCATACTTCAAGTTGCGGTGTTGTTGACTGCACCATGAATTATTTAGAGTGTAAATAAGTAATTTAAAATGAATAATTCTTGTTATTAATTTCCCTTTTTCATGTTGTTAGAAATGAAATATTGAAAAAGGGAATGATCATTATTTCACGTTAAATTTAGCTAATGCTTCAGGTTTTAACGTTGTACCTGCCCCAGGCGCGGTTGGTGTGGTATAAACACCATCAATGACTTCGACTGGGTCAACAAAGCAATCCAGTGTCCATGGAATAAATTCCAGTAAAGAACAAGCTGGATGTGCCATTACCAGATGCAATTGTGCTTGCATCATATCGCCATGGTGTGGTGTCACGGGTAAATTAAAGGCCATACCTAAGTCAGCAATTTCCCATACCGCCGTTAAACCGCCACAGCGTGTTGCATCAGGCTGTAAATAATCAACGGCACCCGCCAAGACAAATTCCTTGAATGAATCATTGTGATAAAGTAATTCACCTAATGCGATAGGTGTGTCCATATAAGCGGCAAGCTGTTTATGGCTGGCGACATCATCATGCCATAATGGTTCTTCAAACCACTTAATATTAAAATCATTTAAACGGTGGCCATATTGCTTGGCAATACTGATATCCCATTTACCGTTTGCATCGACCATTAGGTCGATATCGTCGCCAATTGCGTTGCGAACAGCTTCAATACGCTGAAGATCTTCGCGTGGGTCGGGTTTGCCAATCTTCATTTTTATTGCTTTGAAACCTTCTTCGAAGATCATTTTTTTACAATCATCGACTAAATCTTCTTGGCTACGCACTAACCAACCGCAGTCAGTGTTATAGGCGTTAACTTTATTGTGTTTTGAACCGCCAAACAGTTGCCATAGTGGCTGCTCTGCGGCTTTAGCTTTAAGGTCCCAAAGGGCGATATCGATGGCAGAAATCGCCATTTGCATCAAACCACCACGACCTACCCAGATATTGGTTGAGCTGCGAGTGAGTTTTCGATGTAAATAGCGCACTTCTGTTGGGTCTTCGCCGAGTAACATTGGGCCGAAAACATCTTCCATAATAGTGGTGATTAAACGGTCAGTGGTGATGTCGGCATGTGTCCCTGTATGGCCATAACCGACTAATCCACATTCTGTTTTGATCATGACACCCGGCATCCCCCAATGGGTAATGCTGTGAGTTGAGTCACCAATTAGGTCATTAGTGACAGGTACGTGCATGATAAAAGTACTAATTTCTTTTATTTTCATTGTTGTTCCCAGGTGTTGTAAGGTGGTTGAATGCCAATCTAGCAGCGGGAAATGGATTAAACTGTCAAATGATTTACAGATTGTGCCTGTATGGTGTTTTTTACTGATAAATATGAGCTAGATCTCTTTATTCTGTGTGATAGGTTAGGTCATATTTTTAAAATTGGTATAACAGCTTAGTGGGCGAAAATAATGGGTGGCAGGGAATAATAAAAATTTCTATCAGGGTATGGGGTTCAATCTAGAGTCGGTTTAGAATAATTACGGAAACCCAGCGTTATAGTGGATAAAACATGTCTAGACGATTTCTTTTATTGCTTTGTATTTTATTTACGAATTATCTTCCCCAATCTATGGCTTCTGAGACCGTCAACAACACTGACGATTGGCAGTTGGCAGACATCCCACCAAAGCTAGTGCAAACGAAACAGCCTGAAATTATTTTTGCGATGATTGCTGGAGAAATGCGCGCTGTCGCAGAACTTAACGCAGAACACGGTTTTTACGCTTATTCTCCCTCAGGGGATTATTGCGCGATGCAGTTTGGCAATGACTACGCATTTGTAAAAACAATATCGTTTTCTAACCAAAAACCGCGTTATGTCCCTGAAGTAGATAGGCTAAATGACTTACAAAATCCTATTTATGATTATTTGGTCACACACCAAAAAACAGCGGTATATAACTCAACTCAGGGTAATCGTAAGCAAATTGCCTCTTTATGGGAAAACCTGCGCTACCCTGTGTTAGCTCGGATGATTAAAACGGATAAAGCAGGAGAAAAGAGTGCTTGGCTAACCATCCGTATAGGGGATAGGCTGGGTTATGTGCGTTTAGATGATGTCGCATTAGATAAAGGCATTCCAATTTTAACTTATCACCATATTCTCAAAGATAGTGAAAATAAGCATTTCCGTGAAACATCCACGACGACATCGGTAGAAGCATTTCGAGAACAAATGAATTATTTAAAACAGGCGGGTTACCAAACACTTTCGCTTGCCGATGTGGAAGATTATCTGAATAAATCCGCTAACCTACCTGGTAAAGCCGTCGTGCTGACATTTGATGATGGTTTAAAATCAGTTTATCGCTATGCATTACCGATTTTAAGGCATAACCGCCAGCAGGCGACGTTGTTTATTATTTCTTCACGTATCAAAACACAGCCACAAAAATGGTCAGCGCATGACTTGCAATTTATGAATAAGCAAGAAATCAAAGATAGTCGAGACGTTTTTAATATCCAATCTCATACTCACTTTTTACATCGTTTAGATAACCATAATTCACCCATTTTATTTAGCCGGAAAGAACATACGATCATGTTGGATTTTAAACGGTCGATAAGAGTTTTAAGTCGTTTCGAACCTGAGCAGCGTTACCTTGCATATCCATTTGGTGGTTATAACCAATCAGCGATGGATGCGGCTAAAGATGCGGGGCTACACCTTGCCGTCACGACCATTCAAGGAAAAGTCAAATTGGGGGATAACCCTTTTGCGCTCAAACGTTTGTATGCTTTTCGGACTGACCCATTAGAGAAATTTGCTCAGATGGTGGGTAATAGTGAAAAAAGCGTGATAAATCAAAATATTATTATCGATAGATAATCAATGTAGTGAACTAAGCACTGGGTTTTTGGCTCAGTGCTCATCCGCTTTCTTGCCCGTTCCCATCTCTTTTAAAAACTGCTGTTGGTAAACAAACAATTCTTTTGCGCTAATACAATGATAATCCATCGAAAACTGTTTGGCGGTTTGCTCAATAATCTTAGCAAGGGCAGGGTAATGGCGGTGGTTCCAATTGGGAAATAAATGGTGCGTAAGATGTAAGTTTAACCCGCCTAACCAATAGGTTAGCCAACGAGGCGTGGTTTGCCAATCATAAGTGGTTGAAAACGTGTGAGTATAAAAACCATGTGGCATATTGCCTTCTTTGGGAGGCGTATAAAAAGTTGCTTTCGCCCAATGGGTGCCAAGTATCAATACAACAAATATGAGAGAGGCAAACATTTGGCTAAATAAGTAAGTGAGCAGCAAGGTCCCTAAACTGATATCAGTAATAACAAACGCAGGTATGACTATTGCAACAATCAAATGCAGTAACTTAGCCAATAAAAATGCCCCAATACCACGACGGCCTTGATGGCGCATATGAGGGGCGACGCGCGTCAAATGAAATCTGTCCATCCAATCAAAGAACCAAATCAGTGCAGGGAAAGTCATTGCGGCAATTAATGGCCAATACAGATGCTGAGCTCGCATAAACGGGTACCAGCGCTGATAAGGGGTTTGGCGTAAGACGAAATTTTCTTCGATATCTAAATCATAATGGCGAATATTGGTGTGCGCATGGTGAAAAATAATATGCCTGACTCGCCAACATTCAGGGTCTAAACCCAACGGAATAGTGACCCAAAAATTGAGCCAATAATTGGCTTTGGCCTGTTTAAAAATTGCATTATGGGAAGCATCGTGAACTAAATTAATCGCCAATAACAATGCGAAGCAAATAAATAGAGGGTAAAAAATAAAAAACGCCCAAGACGTATTAACACATAACGCTATGCCGTAGCTGCCTAAGCAGCACAAGATTAAAACCAGACTTTTTAAATAAAAACGTGTGTCAGCGAATCGGTGATCAGCCCGCTGTTGTAAATAGTGTTTGGCCGCCATGTTCAATGCTTTTTGGAACGCTTGGTCATGGCGATGTTGGTAGCCTAACGGCCTTAGCGGCTCAGAAGACATCACTCACCTGTATGGGTTTTCGGCCTATACCGATTAACATTAATAAACTATGCAACCACAGAGCACTGGTAAAAATAACCCAAAATGGGGTTGTCCATTGCCAAATAAATAAAATGCAAATTAATAGCAAGCAAGCGATGAAAAACCAGCTCAACAGGCCAATTTTACGGCCATCTGAAATACCGGATAGTGCCACGGTACCTAAGGCTAATAAGATAAATAAAATTACTTGTTGTTGAGTCGTCCCTTGGTAACCATAGCCATAAATATAGACATAACCAATAACTAGGCTAAATAGAAGGAGCGTTCCCATTACTAATGCAATTTGGTTTACACGAAATAATGGTGCGGGTTTTACCTTGGGTTGACTGCGGCGTTTAATGATACGCCAAAAAGGTAAATTACTATCAATAAACGGGTTTTCAGATGCGGGAGCCCCTTTGATACCAAAATGGTGCTCAGTTTCAGGCAATTTGGAAAATGTACCAAACAGTTTGTCCCAAAAAATAAAACTGCCACCAAAATTACGGTTGGAATAATGCCCTTCCTTGACATGATGAACTCGGTGGTGTTGTGGCGTTACCATGAATTTCTCTAACCAACCCAAACGAGGGATCAGCGCACTGTGGTTAAAAAACTGAATGGTATAGTGCAATATTGAAACGGTGATAAACACCTCTAAGGGGATCCCCATTAGCGCCAGTAACATAAAGAATGGGATTGATGTCAGTGATGAGTACCAAGAATTACGCACACCTAATGATAGATTGTAGTGTTCCCCTTGGTGATGTACCACATGAACGGCCCATAAAACACGGTAGGTATGGTGCAAACGGTGTAGCCAGTAAAAACCAAAGTCCCAAGCCAAAATCGCAAACACCCACACCAGTGCGGTTAGCCAGTTTTCAACGAGGTTGAATGAGTAGTGGGTCACGACAAAGCCGTAACAGAAAATCTCTAACCCTCTGAATAACCATAACATGATATGGCCGGAATTGAGGTTGAATACCAATTCTTGCCAGCTAACGGTGCCTTTTTGTGTTTTAGCGATCACTAAACCTTCTGCGACTACGACCGCTAACATGAAAACAATCGGAAAGGTTAATTCATTCATTAGTGTTTCTCTTTAAGACAAACTTCGCAGTGTGAACAATCACTAATGCTCCACAAGCGGTGAGTGCGCCAGTGACAACATCAATAAATAAATGGCGTTTTAACACCAATACAGAGACACAAATAGCAATGGCCCAAATCACGGCGAGAACCGTGCGAAATTTTTGTTGTGTTGACCATAATGCATTCAGTACGACGAGAGTCAATGAGACATGTAGAGAAGGGAGTAAATTTTGTGGGCTATCAATATCAATCAATGCAGACAAAATCCGCCCAGATAAGGTTGAAAAGTCGTAATCGTGGTACAGCATGGTCGTGGGATACCACAGATAGACCGCCCCAGAAACCAGCGCACAGAGCTGCATGGCATACATGAGTGAGCGAGCCTTTCTTAGAGGGCTGAGAAAATACCCAAGTGGGATAAACAGGAAAAATGAGAGATAAAGCCAGATGGCGTCGGGTGAAAATGGCACGGCATTATCAATCTCACTGGGGGACAAAATATGAGCCTGCCCCATTACTTGCCCGGTATATTGATAAACAATACCAACGGTTCCCCAGCCGAGCAGGCAATAAATAAGGCGAGTGAATAATTCTTTGCTACTCATTTCGCTTCCTTACGGGTTATGCGTCGCTTTTTAACCGAGAGTGTTTGCATAATAGCAGCTGATGATAATTGCCAATCTAATTGAGTAATATCAACGTGTTGGTTTGAAAAATAGCCTGCCAGTTGTTGTTGGCAATGGGACAGCTCCGTAGGGGAACATTCAGCCTGTAAATATAATGAGTTTCCTTGCTGTGTTAAGCGGAAATCGGCAGTAACAGGTAAGTGATTCACAATAACCCTTGCACAGGGATCGGCGAAAATCGTCACAATTTTGCCGTTATAGCCTGGAAGTTGCAGCAAATCATCACTGCGGCCCTCAATGCGTTCAATCGCCATTTCAGGAGAGCCACAGGGGCAGGCATTTTTTTTCACCACTAACACATCATCCAGTTGATAGCGAACAATAGGCTGTGTTTTACGGGTAAAATCCGTGATAATCGGCGAAAAACGGTCATTATCAAGCCAATTAGGCTCAATATGCACAAACGCTTCATTTAAGTGCAAAGTACCATGGGAACAAGTACAGCCTAAAAACCCTTCCGTTGCTTGGTAGACTTCCCCGACATTGGGGAAATACTCCTGTAATTTTTGTTTGTCATGAGGCTCTAATACCTCAGCGACAGAAATCACTTTTTGTGTATTTAATTGAATTTTCTGTTGGCTGATGGCATCAGCAATCGCGCATAACACTTGGGCTGGCGCAACGATGATGGAAGGTTGATATTGTTCAAGCGCAGCGAGTTGTAGGTCAAAATCTGCAAAAAGGTCATAAAAACGTAGTGAAATCCAACGGTTATTGACACTTTCATACAGGTTATTATTGGCACGTAAAAACAGTGCAACGCGTTCACCACTAAACAAGCCTTTAGGTAACATTTTAGCTAACATACTGCCAGACCAGACATTTTGTTCTTCTGGGCTAACAACGAACAGGCCTCGACGGCCTGAAGTTCCAGAGGATAACCCGACACTGTAGCGCCCCACTTTAGGGGCAAAATCCCGAGATTGCTCACTTTTTTGTGCACATTCTAGAAGTTTTTGACTAGAAAGCCCGGCGGTATTCATTTCATCAAAATTATCCATCATGATTTGCTTATTCATAATGGGGAAATCATGTAACTCTTGATGAATATAAGGCTGAAAATAGGGGCTTTTGGTTAATACGTTGCGCTTGAATTGTGCCAAATGTCGTTGTTGATGGGCTTCTAGTTCATCCCGAGTTTTAAATTTTAAACGGCGTGCGCGCCAGTAATGCCAGAGCATCGAGAGGATCACAATAAATCCCCTTCATGGCACAGTTGGATAACCACATTGCGTTTATCAATCTCATGCAATTTATTTAGTGTTTCATAATAAGCTTGCTTATCATCCATGATGATATTGGCAATTGCCATAGGGCCGCGTAATTCACGATAATTAGTGGGAGACCAAGCCGCATCGCCTGCGAGCAATATCCAGCCTGAGTTAGTTAGTACACACAAACCAATATGCCCTGCAGCATGCCCAGGGAGAGGGACAATGAGTAACGTTTTCTGCTGATTGACGGCATAGCCTTCGCCTAAAACTTGCAATTCATTGGGTAACGCGACCTTGGGGAAACCTTCATAAAATACAGTACGTTGTTCGAAGTCGTCAGGTAATAGACCACTGACAAAGGCATTTTTCAGTGCAGCAAACCCAGTTAAAGGGCGAGTTTTAGCCCAACCATCCCCTGAACAAATAATGGGTATGATGGGGAAGTCACGTAGCCCTGCGATATGGTCGCCATGAAAATGGGACAAAATCACACCATTGATATCATTAGGTTTTAGGCCATCACTAGCCAATTGATTGACAAGGGCGTCTTTGCTGTCGAAATACACTGGGGTAACTGTTCGGTATAGCCGCATAATGCCATGGCGCGTATGATCATAAAAATGGGTGGCATAACCGGTATCAAACAGCCAACGTTGGTGCTCATCTTCAATCAGCCATGCTCTTGCTGGGAATTTACAGGATTTAAAACTAGCACCTTTCAAAGCTACACAGCCTGGATGTGTGCAATAACCCACCTCATATTGATGAATAGTTAGCATGGGGTCTCCTGTTGTTTCAGCCATTTTGCAGTTAAATGAACGCCTTGTTGCATACTATATAAAGGATAGTAACCCAGCTCTTGTTGGGCTTTTTGGTTATCTAATGTCATGGTGAAATAGGCAGCGCCAAGGCTATAGCGTGTCAGTAATGGCTCTTTTCCCGTTAAATAGCCAATGGTCTCTAATAGACAGGCAATAGCATACAGTAAAGGGTAAGGGGCTGAACGAATTTCACAATCTAAGTTAAGTTCACTAAATAGCTGATTTAATGTTTGTTTAAGAGCTTGTGGCTGCTGGTTCGTAATATTATAAATGGCGCCACTGGGGAGTGTTTCTTTGAACGTCGCCAGCTGCATGCTGTGAACCACATTTCCCACATAGGTGAGGTCAAAATGGTTATTTCCCCCATTAGGCAAGACCAACTTTCCTTTTCGTGATTTTATTTGGGCAAGCAAACGCGGTAGCAAAACGCGATCATGAGGGCCAAATAAGCCTCGAGGGCGCAAAATAGTGTAACGCGTTGTTGGAAACTGCCTAACACACTGTTCTATCATAGTCTCGGCTAAATATTTTGTTCTAGCGTATTGGTTAGCGAAATGTTTATTAACCGTAGACTCAGGAATATTTTGCTGGTGGGTGAAATTAAAATAGATGGCAGGGGTGGAAATATGGATAAAGCGTGAAACTTTGGCTTCCCCCGCAGCGGTAGCCAATATTTGAGTTGCATGAACGTTTGTTTTCTCAAAATCTTGGCGTTTTCCCCAAGGCGAGGAAAGGGCAGCGCAATGCCAAATTGCATCACAGCCCGCCATGAGTATTTTTGCTTCTTGAACGGTAAGTTCAGATAATTCACTGGCAATAAATGTTGCACCTAATTGGCTTAACTGTTCCCCTGCTTGATGGTTTCGGCCACAAGCGACGACATCAATGCCTCTTTGAAGTAAGTACTCGCTAGCATTACGTCCCAGGCCACTTGTTGCGCCTGTTACCAAGATCTTCATGGCACCAACACCATAGCGCACAACGCTAAACCGGCGGCAGTACCAATCAGCATCGCACTTTGTTTTTCATAGAAACGGCCTGTGATAATCGCTTCGTGCAGTGCTGAAGGAATCGATGCCGCGACTTGGTTCCCGCGGTGACGGTAAATATCAATCAGTTGGTCAGTCGTCACGCCTACACGTTGGCGCATATGTTCTAAAGAAAGGTGACTGGCTTGGTGTGGGATAACGGTACCAATTTGTTTGAGCTGTAAACCCGATTCACTGAAAACCTGTTGCATAAAATCTTCAATCAAAGAAGACGCGAGGCGAAACAGTTTTTTCCCTTGCATATGAAAAAGAAAATCATCGTCAGTCATACCTGAGCGCGGGTTGCATCTTGTGCCACCTGCGCGAATTTCGCAAAAATCGATCCCTGCAGTATAGGTGGTATGGGTGTAAGAAATAATTCCGCTATTTCCATCTCCTTTTTCCACAACAACACAAGCTGCGCCATCACCAAAAATCAGCGATGATTCTTTATCTTGCCAGTCAATACCGCGCGAGGCGATATCTGCAGAAACAATTGCGATGCGTTGGTAAGCACTGGTGGCTAATAACCCAGCCGCGACCTGAAGTGCAGTGATGAAGCTGATGCAACTGGAGTTGACATCAAAGCAGGCAATACCTTGGTTTAAATTCGATTGCTCAAGGATATGCGCAGCTGAACACGGTAGCGCTTGCACTGGGATAGCTGAAGCATTAATCAACATATCAATACTGGCTGGTGCGATATGGTTCGTATGTAAAGCATTTTGAATCGCTAGTGCGGCTAATACTGCTTGTGAATCGGTATGAGTTGCATGGAAGCGGTATTCGATACCTGAATGTTTTTCGACAAACCCTTTTGGTTTATTTAATTTTTCATCCAACATGGATGAGTAAATTTTATGCTCAGGAAGTGCAACTCCAGAAGCAATGATTTTTAGGGGGGTTATTGACTGGTTACCAGACATATCAATATGTGCCTATCTTGCGATGATAATGACAATAAATATCAGAGTTCAAATATTTAATATATAGGAATTACGGAGTTATTCTGATTCTCTTTCTCTTAAGAATATTTCATAAACTTCATCAATTAATTCATTGATGGTTTTTTGCCATGATTTAGGCAATGAAGCCTGCCATATCACATCAATACACCATTGGGCTTGTTCACAATGTTGAGCGAGTGTCATTTGAGCTTAAAGTTTCACTTAAGGCATGAAAAAGCCTCATCTGGTAACTTTGGCACATGCCAATAACCAGTAATACATATCTCAGGCAACACCACTATTTTCACGTCTTGTTGTTCGACTTGGGTAATAAAGTTATGAATACGGTCTAGGTTATAGGTCTTATCATTAGGGCGATGTCGAAACTGAACTGTTGCAGCGTGAAGTAGGGGGTATCTTTGCATTCTTTTTATCTCCTTAGGTTAAGGAGATAAAAATATGTCGTTCGAACAAAAAATAATGAGTTATTTTTGTATTTTATTATTATAAGTTGTTGAATATAATGTTTAACTAACTCGTTACAGGTGTTTTTTTCGGGTAAGTTAACTTAAAAAGATGATTCATAGTTACATTATGTGAAAAAAATCTTTAATTTAGCTTTAATATTCTTATATTATCAACTTTGCTTAAAGGTGCTTGGGTGATTTTATCTTAATAAGTGTCTTTATTTAGTGAATTAGCCATGTAAGTAACCTTTATTCTTAGCATTAAAGGCAAGAAACTAACTTAAGCTATGAGCGCAAAATGTAATAATGATAGGTGTCTTTCTTGTCATTTTGACTATTTATTGGGGAAATTGCGAAGTGAAATGCTTGTATTACTCATTTTGTAATGCTCCAGGCTAATATTATTATGTTTTATTTTTGTTATTTTCCATTTTAACTCTATAAAATTGCAATATACATTTGTGATTTGTTACAATTTGAAATAAATGTAACTTGTTGTTATTTAAAGGTTATTTATGTCATAAATTGTTTTATTTTACTCTAAATATGTGTTAATGAAGGCTATCGACATTTTTTTACTTTAATTATGAGTAACTTGCTCTATTCATGATTAAATAGTAGTAATTTAAAGGGTATTTCAGTTTTTTATATTCTAAACCCTTAATGTGAGTAAGTTAAAATTGCTATTAATCTAATCATAATAAATGATAAAAATAAAAAAAACATTGTCAGTTGTTTTTTTGAAGTAAACATTAAAAATGTAAAAATTAAATTAATTTATAAAAATAAATACATAAAAATACTTATTAATCAATGAATACCATATTAAATCAACAGTAAATGCCTTTATTTTATTGGAAATTAAATTTACGGCATATTTCCCGATGTTACCATTGGTGATGGTTATTATTTTTTTTGATTTAAAATCAACACCTTGAGATGGTGTAATTCGTTTTATAAAAAATAGTAACTAATATGAACAATGTGATTTTTATCTTATAAGATAATCAAAGCTTAAATAATGAAATATTGATAGGTTTCAATGGCTTTAATTTATTATATTGATCGTTATAAACAGTTTTACTTTTATATATTGAAAACTATAATTAACTCAAATTTCGTGTTTTAATTGGTTCTTGCTATTTTGATTTGGATATATAAGCGGTGTATAATCAGTGCAGTTTATTATGTTAAAGATTTTGATCTGTAATATAATTTAGCCATTTAATATTTTAGGTTATTTTGGGCTATTGTTAATGATAAATGTAAATCGGATAGTAGGCAGAGAGATTAGAAAAAGAAGAAAGCACTTAGGGCTTTCAGGTATTGAATTAGCGAATCTTGTTGGCGTTAGTCAGCAGCAAATTTCCCGCTATGAAAGAGGCGAGTGCAATATTAATATTGAGAATTTGCACGTGCTTGCTAATGCGTTAGAAACTGAAATGATTTGTTTTTTTATCGATGATGTTTTTATCAATAAAGAAAATAATTAATTTAAAAAAATAAGAATAATCTGGTTACAAGATTAAATTAATAAAGTTATATGTTTTTAAATTAATTAATAATTTAAATTAATAAAGGTGTAGTGTTTTTACTTTTATCTAGTAAAAACCTAGATCTTGTATCTTATTTATCATTACACTCTCAGTAAATAAATATCAACTTAATAATTTATTGATTATTAGGTGATTGGTACATCTGTCGTCTTTTTATAGGAAAATATAAATGAAATTAACTAAAATTGCATTAGCTACAATTATCGCTTCTTCATTTGGTATTGCACACGCAGCACCTGTAGATCAAGGAAGTGGCATCATCAACTTTACTGGTAAAGTGATTAATGCACCTTGCTCAATCCCTGGTGATGGTACAATCAACGTTGACCTTGGCCAAGTTGCAAATAAAGTATTGGAAACTGGTAACAAATATAGCCAAAGCGTTCAATACAATATCCAGTTAGAAAACTGTGATTTAGGTGCAGTGACAGATGCTGACAACAAAGTTATCTTCCCTGCGGTTAGCAAAGTTAAAGTAACGTTCACTGGTACTCCAGATACTACAGCTAAAGAATTGCTGGCAAATACTGGTACTTCTAAAGGTGTGGGTGTTCGTTTAATCAACGCAGATGGCGCAACAATGAAAGTTGGTGATACCAGCGTTGAGATGCCATTAGCGGATGGTCCAAATAAATTAGCATTCAGTGCACGTGTTGAAGCAAATGGTAGCAAAGTTGAAACTGGTAGCATTATTTCTCAAGCAACTTACGCTTTAAACTACCTGTAATTTTTTATTTTAAATAACAGGCATATATTTGCCTGTTATTTTCCTTTTTTTATTTTTTGACAGGGAACATCATGTCTCTATTGCCTCAGTTTAAAATAAATAAAATATTATTTTCAATTGCTTTGGCGTTTTCCGTTTCGGGAATAGCGAATGCAGTGGAATTTAATATGAATATTATTGATGCTAAGGACAGAGATAATATTGATTTGAGTCAGTTTTCTAATCCCGATTTTATTCCTGCTGGTGAATATTTAACAGATATTACATTGAATGGTAGAAAGTTATCTGGGCAGTATTTAATTAAATTCATTGAAGAGAATAAAGATACTTCAACACTCTGTATTACACCAGAGATGGTAAATATTTTTGCATTAAAAAAGAAGGTAAAGGAAGAACTTCTGCAAAATAATAATGGTCAGTGTGTTGAACTATCTAAAAATTTAGATATTACCTATCGCTTTGATAAAGCGAATCAGAATATCTTATTTTCTATCCCTCAAGCTTGGCTTGAATATGATGACCCGTATTGGGTTCCACCTTCCCAATGGGAAAATGGGATTGCGGGCGCATTTCTCGACTATAACCTGTTTGTCAATTACTCAGCGCCTAAAAATAACAGTGAAACATTCAGTGGTAGTAGTAACGGTACCGCTGGCGTTAACTTAGGAGCTTGGCGTTTTCGTGCTGACTATCAATATCAATATAATCGTTCTCAAGGTAAAACGAATGAGCGGTTTGATTGGACTCAGTTATACGCTTTTCGTGCTTTACCTCAAATGGGTGCAAAGGTTTTACTTGGTGAGTCTTATTTGAAGACTGACTTATTTGATAGTTTTCGCTTTATAGGGGCGTCTATTTTTAGTGATAACCGGATGCTTCCACCTTCATTACGCGGTTATGCACCTCAGGTTACCGGTATTGCGAAAACGAATGCGATGGTGATTATTTCACAGAATGGGCGTGTGATTAAGCAAGTTAAAGTCGCTCCAGGGCCATTTAATGTTCAAGATATCACTGAAGCGGTACAAGGTACTTTAGATGTAACCATTGAGGAAGAAGATGGTTCAAAAACCACTTATCAAGTGACAGCGGCATCGTTGCCATTTTTAACGCGTCAGGGGCAGCTACTTTATAAATTTACCATGGGGCAATCCGACCCATTTGGTCGCTCACAGAAAATTGATCCTAAGTTTATTGTAGGAGAAGTTTCCTATGGTTTATTTGGTGATACATCCATCTTTGGTGGGTTAATTGCAACGGTAGATAATAACAATTATCAAGCGATGAACTTGGGGATAGGGCAAAACATGAATATGTTTGGTGCTATCTCTGTTGATATCACTCGCACCCATGCAAATTTAGATAATTTTGGATCTTATTCAGGTAATAGCTATCGTTTAAATTATTCTAAACGTTTTGAATCTACCAATTCACAGATAACATTCGCAGGCTATAAATTTTCTGAAAAAGAATTCTTAACGATGCCTCAATACATTGATGCAGCTAACGGTGTGCTTGATTTTAGACGTGACAAAAACGTCTATACCGCGTCTTTTAATCAATACATTAGCCCACTGGATTTAACTGTCTATTTTAATGCTTCTCATCGCCAATTTTGGAATAGTGAATCAACAACAAACTTTGGGATGAGTTTTAGTAAGTTATTTAGTATTGGGCAAATTAAAAATATTTCCGGCACATTATCACTCAATAAAATTAAATATGAAGAGACGGATGATAATCAAATTTATCTATCTTTCTCCGTGCCACTCGAAAATGGCGCTTCAGTGAGTTATGACGCTCAGTATGCAGACAATGACCATAGCTTTGGTCAATCTGTGGGTTATTACAGTGCAAACGAGAATAACAACTATTGGAGTATGCGTGTTGGTGGTGATCAGCACAAACTTGGACGCGCAGAACCAAATATCAGTGGTAGTTATCAATATTCATCACCTTATGGCGTATTAAATGTTAATGCGACTGAAAATGTGAACTCATATCGTGCTGTCGGTGGTAGTTGGTATGGTTCCATGACAGCAACGAAATACGGTGCGGCCATGCACCGCAACGGGACTAACAACGAGCCTCGTGTGATGATTGATAGTGACAATGTTGCAGGGATTTCGATTGATAATGGCGAATCAGTCACAAACCGATTTGGGATTGGTGTAGCGACAAGCTTAAATAGTTTTTCTAATTCAGATGTTTACATTGATATGAATACATTACCTGATGATGTAGATGTCAATGACAACATTATTGGTAAAACCCTGACTGAGGGGTCAATTGGTTATCAGAGAATAAAAGCGAATCAAGGAAAACGTATTTTAGCAATTATCCGTTTGAATAATGGAAATTATCCACCGCTTGGCACCAGTGTGATTGAGTCAAGCACAGGAAGAGAAGTCGGAATTATTGCTGATAGCGGCGTTGCGTATTTAACGGGTGTGGATCCAGAAGAAAGCTACATAGTGAAATGGGCTGCGGGCGCAAACCAATGTAGTTTGAATTTACCTAATATTGCCGAAAAAAATCAGGGTAAAGTCCTGATCCCTTGCCAATAAAGGAATGATGTATGAGTAAAAAGTATGTAGTAGCTTTAGGATTTTCATTAGTTTTTGTCGGCATGCAAGTTGCGTCTGCTGCGATCAATATTGACCGTACACGAATTATTTTTCCAGGTAAAGATAAATCAATAAGTCTGGTTATTAATAATCAAAGTAAAACAATGCCTTATTTAGCCCAATCTTGGATGGAAGATGAAAAAGGGAATAAGGTTTCTGAACCTTTTACGGTTTTACCACCGATGCAACGTGTTGAGCCTAATGCTAAAAACCAAATAAAAATTATTAAAACAGAGGGAATTGATGCTCTTCCACAAGATAGAGAATCGCTGTTCTATTTAAATGTGCGCGAAATCCCCCCTGTTGCAGATAAAGAAAATGTTGTTCAGATTGCGATTCAAAGCCGTCTAAAAATGTTTTATCGGCCACCTCAAATCGAAAATAATAGCGACAAAGTATGGGCTAAAGAGCTGAAATATACGCATACAGGTGGACAATTATTAATTGAAAACCCAACTAAATATTACGTGACACTGGGTTACCTTAGTAACAACAACCAGAAAAATTTCCCTGGTTTTGAAAGTGTGATGATTGCTCCGCTTTCTAAGGAAAGTGTCTCCGTGCCGACAAGCGGTTTTAATCAATTATATACCGGCTATATGGATGATTACGGTGGGATGAAAATGTTGACTTACCAATGCGCTGCGTCGACCTGCCAGCTGTCAAAAGAGAGCCAATAGGATTTTAGATATGAGAAATTGCTACTTTTCAATATGTCTTTTCATGCTATCTCTATGTGGAAGCCAAAGCTATGCAGATAGTAGCATGATGAGAGGTGATCTTAATTTTACAGGGAATGTAGTGGCATTGCCTTGTAAAATTTCATTTTACTCTATAGATCAAAATATTGAATTAGGCCCAATATCTCTGAATTATTTTAATGAAATTGGGGATAGAAGCCCTAAGCATGAAATCAAATTAAAATTTGATGACTGCATTTTCCCAAAACGCGATCGCGATGATAGGGATCCAGTTGTCAGGATCATGTTTATTTCAGAGCCAACTGCAAGTACAGACCGCAATTTATTTGGTGGTAAAACCATTCTAAATGGCTACGGCATTCGCTTAATGGATAAAGATAGCAATATTGTTCCTAATGGTGAATATCGTAGTTATCCAATCTATTTTGATGATAACCAGCAAATTACGATTTATTCCATGCTAGAGAGTTATCTACCCAGAAATGAATTAACAGTGGGTAATATTAAAACGCAAATTACCTTAAATATTACTTACCTATAAGGTGTATAAATCATGATACACAGGTTTATTCAAAAATATGGTTTTTATATTGTATTTCTATTCGTTTTTATTAGCCCAAAAACCTTTGCATTAGATTGTGTGGAAGCCGGAACCGGAGTGGTTATTAAACCTGCAGTACCTGTTGGCCAATTAGCTATTCCGGCAGATACACCAGACGGAACAATTATTTGGCAATCTGACCCACTGACAGTCACCGTTTTTTGCGACAACGTGCTTGGAAATATGGTTGACGTTGTTCATATGTATTTTAACCCAACATCTCAAAAGTTAGGTACTGGCTTACTACTCGGTGCGAACTATCAAGGCCAACAGCTTGAGAGAGATAAACAAAAAGTGAGTTTAGGTACAAAACCAATTAGTGGCAACGAAAACGTGACAGTGACGGTGACATTTACACTGTATATCAAAGTGACAGGGACTGTACCGCCATCAGGTAACTATGAGGGTGATAATCAATTTACAGTTTTCCAATTTGATGGGAGCGGTGGGATCAATACGACACCAGGGGCGAAAAACTTACGCTACTCGATATCTGGATTACGGGGGATCCGTTTCTTAAAGTGCGGCGCAGATATTAAAGTTTTCCCTGAGTCACAGCAAATTGATTTTGGCCAGCTAATGATTACAGACTTGAATCAAGGGAAAGAGTTTAAAAAGGATTTTCAAGTCCAAGCGGTGAAAAGAGGTTGTCTTGATAATTTCTCTATGAATATCAATTTTGAAACGACTGATCCACTGAATGGTGAATATGCGATTGATTTAAAAAATGGCACCAACTTAATAATTATGGACGATAAAAGTAATAATATAAAATTCAATTACTTCCAGTTTTTTGGTAGCCTACCGCAAGGAAGTACTTCAGTAACCCGTGATTACAGTGCAACAATTAAAAAGGCGGGGACGGTGAAAACGGGTGGATTTAACGCCTCAACCATTGTTCGAATTAACTATTATTGATATCAGTAATATATCGATGTGAGTGATAGTTAAAATAATAGTATAAAATGATAGTAAAAGAGTGGGCTTTTGGCCCACTCTTTTATTATATAACTGTGTGATTATATAACTGTGTGATTATGTAACTGTATGATTATGTAACAGCATGGCTATGCTACATCGTCATACCGGCTAACGAAAGTTAGCGCACTCCTTTGCGCTAGGGTGGCTAACTCTATTTAACACATTTGCCGCAAGTTTCATTTTGCACTTGCTCAAAGAAGTTATTTCCTTTGTCATCAACCAAAATGAACGCAGGTAACCCTTCAACTTCCATTTTCCAAATTGCTTCCATTCCAAGTTCTGGATATTCAAGGCAATTTAGACTTTTCACATATTCTTGAGCAAGTATTGCTGCGGACCCACCAATACTGCCTAAATAGAACCCACCATGCTTTTTACAGGCATCCGTCACCAATTGAGTTCGGTTACCTTTCGCCAACATTAGCATGCTGCCACCGTGGGACTGGAATAGATCGACATAAGGATCCATCCGATTACCGGTTGTTGGGCCCAAAGAACCGGAAACCATATCTTCAGGTTTCTTCGCTGGGCCTGCGTAATACACCATGTGATCTTTAAAGTATTGAGGCAGTTCTTCGCCGCTATCTAAACGCTCTTTCAATTTCGTATGCGCAATATCCCGAGCAATAATAAGTGGCCCACTGAGGGAAACACGTGTTGATACAGGGTGTTTACTCAGCTCAGCCAAAATGTCTTTCATTGGGCGGTTGAGGTCAATATGTACTACTTTTCCTTCAGCTTGATTACGCATAGACTCAGGAATGTATTGGGCTGGGTTGTGCTCCATTTTTTCAAGCCATAAACCGCTTTTGGTTATTTTGGCTTTAATGTTTCTATCAGCAGAGCAAGAAATAGCTAAGCCGATTGGGCAAGAGGCACCGTGGCGAGGTAAACGAACAACACGAACATCGTGAGCAAAATATTTACCACCAAATTGTGCGCCAAAACCAAGATGACGTGAAGCTTCTAATAACTCATTTTCTAGCTCTATATCACGGAAGGCACGGCCATACTCATTACCTGTGGTTGGCAGATTATCGTAGTATTTTGCAGAGGCAAGTTTGGCGGTTTTCAGGGTTGTTTCTGCAGAAGTACCACCGATAACAAAGGCAATATGATAAGGCGGGCAAGCTGTTGTGCCTAGATTCCGCATTTTTTCAATTAAGAAATTTTTTAACTTAGCTGGAGTTAATGTTGCTTTTGTTTCTTGGTAAAGTGCTGATTTATTTGCTGAACCGCCGCCTTTGTTAACAAACAGGAAATGATATTCATCGCCAGTGGTCGCAAAAATGTCAAACTGAGCAGGTAGGTTTGTGCCAGTATTGACTTCATTAAACATATCTAGCGGGGCATTTTGAGAAAAACGTAGGTTTTCGTGTTGGAAGACGTTATAAATCCCTCGAGAGAGGTACTCTTCGTCGTCGCAGTCTGTCCAAACTTGTTGACCTTTTTTCCCAACAACCGCGACAGTGCCCGTATCTTGGCAGTTTGGTAATATACCTTTTGCCGAAATTTCAGCATTGCGAAGTAACTGCAATGCAACATATCTGTCGTTTTCGCTGGCTTCTGGGTCATGTAAGATAGCAGCGACTTGTTTCTGGTGCGCGGCTCTTAAAAAAAACTGAGATTCATAAATTGCGTGTTCGGCAAGGAGGGTTAATGCTTCAGGTTCAACTTTTAAAATTTGCTTTCCCGCAAATTGTTCTACAGAAACATATTTATCAGAGACTTGGAAATACTCGGTTTTATCCTCAGATAATGGATAAGGTTCTTGGTAAAAAAACTCTTTATTAGCCATTTTGCTCACTCACATATTAATTTCAGTGGAATTTCCAAAAATAGTCACCCGCAGGCTTATGTTTATTCTTTAATTGGTTTAACGCGAAAGATACAAAGTAAAATTTATAGGTGCAATAATGAAACAAAAATCACAAAATAAATCACTAAAAGTTACAGTTTAGCTTGGGATTATACTAATTTGATTATTATATTCAAAGGGATGCAGGGGATAATATGATGTTGGTTAAATTTATTGAGATAAAAGATAAGGATTAATGAAAATTAGATTTAAATCACATAATAATATTATTAACTGCAACTTTAATTATTTGTTATAGATGTTACCGGTTATTTGATTTTTTCATGTGTAATCACGATATATACCTATTGAATATAATTACCATCATAACTTGATAATTTTGTTATACGGTTTTTATTGTATTTTTCTTGTGCATCTAATAGTAAGATTTATATCACTGAATACATTAATTAAAAAATTTAAAATAATAAAAACTATTAATTTTATAATTATTATTTTTATTGTGAATTGTATTAACCCTATGAATTTTAGTGTATTTGACTTAAGTTTCACCCTCTAATGCATCATGTAAATCTATAGATATAGGCGGATTAATTCTATATATCGCTATGTTGCTTATTTTTCTCAAAAATCTGTTTTATTTATTGAGAATTCATAATGAAAGGCAAACGAAGTTGTGAAAATGGCTTTCAATTTACAAAAACAGTGTTTATCATGCATGCCTTATGAAGTTTAAATGGCGCTACTGGTTTTGGGCTTTGCTGGGGAAAATAATTTGCTTATGTCACGTTAAGTCGACAGAGTAAACCTCCGACAAGCTTATACAGTCTTTAACGGTGGCGGTTCTATCTGCATTATTCCTAGGGATAGAGTGTATAAATAAATGACTGAGACAACCTCTCTGACACCACTCATTGAATTAAAATCTTTAAGTAAAGGTTTTGATGGCAAACAAATTATTTCTGAGCTTGACTTAACCATTCAGAACGGTGAGTTTTTGACCATTCTTGGGCCTTCTGGTTGCGGCAAAACGACGGTTTTACGTCTTATTGCTGGGTTAGAAGATGCCGATGACGGCCAAATTATTCTTGATGGTCAAGATATTACAGATATTCCTGCAGAACAGCGTTTTGTGAACACTGTGTTCCAGAGCTACGCTTTATTTCCTCATATGACGGTTTTCGATAACGTTGCTTTTGGCCTACGCATGCAAAAAACGCCTGCGGCTGAAATTCAAAAGCGTGTCGACCAAGCCTTACGTATGGTGCAGCTAGAAGATTTTGCTGAGCGTAGACCCAACCAACTGTCTGGTGGCCAACAACAGCGTGTGGCGATAGCCCGTGCGGTAGTGAATCGCCCGAAAGTCCTACTGCTGGATGAATCATTGTCTGCGCTTGATTATAAACTGCGCAAACAAATGCAAAATGAGCTAAAAGCCCTTCAACGAAAACTGGGGATCACGTTTATTTTTGTGACTCACGATCAAGAAGAAGCCTTAGCCATGTCTGATCGGATCATTGTGATGCGTGAAGGGCGAATTGAGCAAGACGGCACACCTCGTGAAATCTATGAGGAACCGAAAAACCTATTTGTTGCTCAATTCATTGGTGAAATTAATATTTTTGATGCGAAAGTATTGTATCGCATTGATGATAAACGTATTCGTGCCAATGTTGAAGGTCATGAATGTGATATTTTCACTGAGCTCTCTGTCAACGAAGGGCAACACGTTAGTGTGTTATTACGTCCTGAAGACTTGCGCGTTGAAGAAGTAAATGATGCAGATAACCATCCAGGGCTGATTGGCTACGTTCGTGAACGTAACTATAAAGGCATGACGTTAGACTCAGTGGTTGAAATGGAAGATGGCAAAATTGTCATGGTGAGCGAATTCTTCAATGAAGATGACCCCGATGTCGACCACTCCCTTAACCAAAAAGTTGCTGTGACTTGGGTTGAAAGCTGGGAGGTAGTTCTGGATGATCATTCGTAAACATAAAATTTTGCAGAACGTTATTATCACCGGGGTAGTCGCCTGGCTGCTGCTGTTCGTCTTTTTGCCTAATATTATGATTATCGGCACTAGCTTTTTGACGCGTAGCGACACCAACTTAGTTGACTTAGTTTTTACGTGGGATAACTACATTCGCTTGTCTGACCCGATGTATGCAGAAGTGATGTTGCACTCACTCAATATGGCGGTGATCGCAACTTTTTTCTGTTTAGTTATTGGCTATCCATTTGCCTTTATATTGGCAAAGCTACCTAAACGGGTGCAACCTTTGATGCTGTTTCTGTTAATTGTGCCATTTTGGACCAATTCATTGATTCGTATCTATGGGTTAAAAGTTTTTCTCAGTACCAAAGGGTACTTAAATGACTTTTTACTGTGGGTTGGTGTTATCGATAAACCGTTGAAAATTATGTATACACCTGAAGCCGTCATACTAGGTCTCATTTATATATTGTTGCCGTTTATGGTGATGCCGCTGTATTCAAGTATTGAAAAATTGGATAAGTCATATATAGAGGCTGCAAAAGACCTCGGTGCGAATAAATTTCAGCGGTTTGTGAAAATCATCATTCCGTTAACGATGCCAGGAATTATTGCAGGCTGTTTGCTGGTTTTATTACCCGCAATGGGGCTGTTTTATGTAGCGGATTTAATGGGCGGTGCGAAAAATCTACTGATCGGTAACGTGATTAAGAGCCAGTTCTTAAATATTCGTGATTGGCCATTCGGGGCCGCAACCAGCATTTTCCTCACAGCGATGATGGGGTTATTGCTGTATGTCTATTACCGAGCAGCTAAGCTTCTGAATAAAAAGGCATATGAAGAATGATCGGACGTACTCTCCGTGGTGGCTTTATGGCCATCATCTACGCTTATCTTTATATTCCAATCATTATTTTGATTGTTAATTCCTTTAATGAGTCACGTTTTGGTATTCAGTGGCAAGGGTTTTCAACTAAATGGTATGAATTACTGAGTAATAACGATAGCCTATTAGAAGCTGCGGGGCATTCATTAACTATGGCGGTTTTGTCAGCGACTTTCGCGACAGCCATTGGCACACTCACTGCCGTCGCATTATTTCGCTATCGTTTTAGAGGAAAACCTTTCGTCGGTGGCATGTTATTTGTGGTCATGATGTCCCCGGATATCGTTATGGCGATTTCGTTATTGGTTCTATTTATGATCCTTGGGGTTTCGCTCGGTTTTTGGTCGTTATTATTTTCGCACATTACCTTTTGCCTGCCGTTTGTCGTGGTGACGGTCTATGCAAGGCTGAAAGATTTTGATGTGAAGATGTTAGAAGCAGCGCGCGACCTTGGAGCGGGTGAATTTACCATTTTGCGTAAAATTATTTTACCTTTGGCATTACCTGCGGTTGTTGCCGGCTGGCTACTCAGTTTTACCTTGTCGATGGATGATGTGGTGGTTTCCTCATTTGTCACGGGGCCAAGTTATGAAATTTTGCCATTGAAAATATATTCCATGGTAAAAGTTGGGGTTTCCCCAGAAGTTAACGCATTGGCAACGGTGCTGTTGATTATGTCCCTCTTACTGGTGTGTTTAAGCCAGTGGGTGATGCGGGATAAATACTCAAAAAAAACTAAGTAATACGTTAAACGACGGTGCTGCCCATTTTTATCGGGCAACATCTTTTTCAGTGCCATTCGGCGAGAGGGTGGGCTCCAACTGAGCCTATTAGATATAACCCCGAAATCATTCAAGCGGCTGCTTGGTGCATTAAGGGATAAAAAACACTTTGTTGAGGGAATCTCAGTAATGAAAAAATGGTCCTATCTACTGGCAGCGGGTTTAATGGCTGCAAGTATTGGCACGGCGACTGCCGCTGACGATAACAAAGACGTACTGTATTTCTATAACTGGACAGAATATGTTCCCCCCGGTTTATTAGAGCAATTTACCAAAGAAACTGGCATCAAGGTGATTTACTCCACCTATGAATCAAACGAAAGCATGTATACCAAGCTAAAGACCTATAAAGACGGTGCTTATGATTTGGTGGTGCCTTCTACTTACTTTATTGCCAAAATGAGTAAAGAAGGGATGCTACAAAAGATTGATCAAAGTAAATTAACCAATTTTAAAAACCTTGACCCAAATTTAATTCATAAAGAATTTGACCCGAATAATGATTATTCAGTGCCTTATATTTGGGGGGCGACAGGGATTGGTATTAATGGTGAAGCGGTTGACCCACAATCTGTTACTTCATGGGCTGATTTCTGGAAACCTGAATATAAAAATAGCCTGCTGATGATGGATGACGCACGGGAAGTTTTCCAAGTGGCCCTCAATAAATTAGGTTATTCAGGCAATACCACTGACCCGAAACAAATTGAAGAGGCGTATAAAGAACTACAAAAATTACGCCCAAATATTTTGGCCTTTAACTCTGACAACCCAGCGACACCTTTTATTGAAGGGGAAGTGGATGTCGGTATGTTATGGAATGGCTCCGCATTCGTTGCAAGGCAAGCTGGCTTGCCGATTGAAGTGGTGTGGCCTAAAGAAGGCGGAATTTTCTGGATGGACAGCTTAGCCATTCCTGCTAATGCCAAAAATGTGGAAGGGGCCCATAAGTTAATTAATTTCTTATTGCGTCCAGAAATTGCGGCTCAAGTAGCTGAATCTATTGGCTACCCAACTCCAAACTTAGAAGCTAAAAAATTATTGCCGGCTGAAATTGCTAACGACCCATCACTTTACCCAAGTGAAGAAGTTCTCCAAAAAGGCGAATGGCAAAGCGATGTTGGGAACACGAATATTTTGTACGAAGAGTATTTTCAGAAGCTAAAAGCCGGGCGTTAATGACTTGAGCATTACGTTTACGTTTCCTAGAAAGGGCACTGATTGAGAATGAAGTGCCCTTTTTTATACGCGTCATTATTGCTCAGCGACTTATTTACTCACTGCATTATGGGCAACAAATTTGGCAAAGGTATCGGCCCACGGCTGTAAGAAATCTTTGCTTTTTGGGGAAATATTGCCTTGCTCATCCACCATACCGTCATACCATTTTAGGAAACATTCAGGCTGGTTCATGGTTGGCATGTTTAAAAATGTCAGGCTATTGCGTAAGTGCTGTTGGGCAATTGCCGTACTGATATTGCCAATAGAAACACCAAGAACACCTGCTGGAATGGCATTCCACGAGTTATCTCCCCATGGGCGAGAGCCTTGGTCTATCGCATTTTTCAATACACCAGGTACCGAGCGGTTATATTCTGGGGTGGCGAAAATAATGCCATCACAGGCTTTAATTTGAGATTTGAAATTAGCCACAACAGGAGGCACATTTTGGTCTGCATCTTGGTTATAGAGAGGGAGTTCACCAATATTGATAAATTTAAACGTGAAATTTGTGGGGAATAATTTAGTCATGGCCTTAGCGACAACTAAATTATATGAATCAGCGCGCAAACTACCCACAATGACACCAATATTGTATTGATTTGACATGATAAAACCTCTTTCACGGGGAGTTAATTAGGGATACTGCAAACCACTATTTATTGAATAGAGCATTGTTTCACTCTCACTATTAAACATCATAATCTGAGGATGTGCAAAACTAAGTGAAATTAATATAGATAACTAAACATCAAAAATATTTGATATTTTTAAATTAATTATGGAGTTGCAACTTATCATAATTCGATATTGTGAGTCCTCTTACACTATTTAGATTTACCCATGAACAAATCAGGGTTACTTGATTTTAGTCAAAATGAAACATACCGACTGGTCGGTATCATTCATCGCATGAATAAGTCTGCTCAGCATAGAAAAAAAGATCCTATTAAGCTTCAAGTGGAGCTATTGAAAGCTGCTCGCATTATTGCTGGCAGAGAAGGGATCTCTTCACTCTCACTTAATGCGGTGGCAAGGGAAGCGGGTGTTAGCAAAGGTGGGTTGATGCATCACTTCCCAACGAAGCAAGAGCTTATTCATGCGCTGTTTTTGCAATTGTTGGGGATTATGGATGAGCGAATACATACCATTATGGATAATGACCCAAATCCCTACGGGCGTTTTTCTCGTGCTTATTTGCACTATATTGGCGAATTAAAAGAATCTGATGAAAGTTTTCAGCTCGCGTTATTGTCCTTAGCCATGCCAACCGAGCCAGTGTTACGTCAGTGCTGGCGAGATTGGGTAATTAACCATTTGGAAAAGGGGGATGAGTTCGATAACAGTTATTTAGGCGCGTTAGTGCGTTATGCGGCTGATGGGTTGTGGCTTTCGTCATTGACTGAGGGAGAAACGTTATCACAGCAAGAGCGTGATGCGATTGTGAGTCGGTTAACGACAATATCATTTGAACAAATTCCATAAGTAAAAATAACGCATAAGTAAAAATAGCAATAATAACGGTAGTGCAATTTTATTCATAAAATAAGCACATGAGGCGATAGTGAAATATAAAATCAATGCTTTCATTCTATATGATGCGGTTGATGGCACTTTATCTTTAAAAGAAGATGAGGTGGATACACAGCTGTCGATAACTGCCAATGCATTATTGTTTTACTTTATTCAGCACAGAGGTGTTGTTTCTCGAGATGAGGTATTAAAAGCAGTTTGGGATGATAATGGGTTAGTCTCATCAAACAGTAATTTAAATCAATATCTCAGCCTATTACGAAAAGCATTTCGTCCATATGGTATTGAAAATATTATTGTGACAGTCGCTCGGGGTCGATTAGAGTTTAATTCCGATGTTTCCCTTGAATTAATTGATGATATCAAAATTTCTCCAACTGAATTAATAACTAGCTTAAGTGACGTAGAAGAAACAGCGGTTGTTTTATCTCCAGCTTCCAAACCTATCTCTGTCCCTACAGATCCCAAAAAAATAGATTCAGCACTGACGCCAGAAAAAAAAGAGATCTGTTGGTATCTTGCGAGTGGTGCTTTTTTATTATGTTCTATTTTATTAGCTATCATGGCTTATTTATCAAAACAACCGTCAGTGCCAATTGACATGACGGTGCTTGAGCACTCTGGTTGTGATGTATTATCGAATGAAAAAATGATCAATAACACTGTCGCACTAAACTATGTGCAAAACTTTGATAAAGTTAGAAATAACTTAAATCTAGAGTGTGTTGAGAAAGAACGGTTTGTTTTTTTCTATGGGGACAAACTGCAGACTAATGGATTGGGTCGAGTATTTCTTGCACATTGTGCAGTCAATGAAGATAACCCATTTAGCTATTGCGATAACTACTTTTACTATTCTTGGAAACCATCATGAAGATATCAGGAAAAGTATTATGCTTACTGAGTTTTTTGTTATTCATTATTGTTACGATTTATACCCAGTCGGTCTTCTTTTCCAATAAACAAGATGGTTTATTAGTGTGCTCGACAAAAGGCATTATGCGTTTTGAGAATATGCAAGATGAAAACGTTAATGGCAATATTCACTTCAATTTTGGCGCGAATGGAAAGGGCTCAATTGTGGTGGAAGGCTATACTGATTCTAAAGCGGGCTGGCTGTATTTGCAGCGTTATGTGAAATTTAGTTACACGACAAAACGAGTTTCCCCAATAGAACGTCATTATATTATTAGTCAGTGGGAAGCGAGCGCTTCTTCTATTGATGAATCGCCAGATGTGATATTTGACTATTTTATGCGGGAAATGTCAGATAGCCATGATGGGCTATTTCTTAATGCACAAAAGCTTAATGACAAAGCCTTACTACTCAGCTCAATTAATTCCCCACTTTATATTTGCACACTCAAACCCAATAGTAAGTTCGATTAGCTTTCTTGTAGGTGGTAACAAATATCATATTTAAATAGTCTGGGTTTCACTTGGTGAAAGGAAAAGCGTTAAAGGCGTAGCTCGGGGCTTATCGCGTTATATTTAAATAACCAGTCTGTATCCGTCTTCTTTTTTAGCCATGTATTTGTACTTGATAACTTTTGTACAAGCGCTACGCGTTCTATACGGTAACTCTGATATTGATTAAAAGCGCATGAATAATTATCAATGCCGTACTGTTGTAGACATTTAACTAATATAGCCGCATCTTCAATTGCCATCGAAGCACCCGACATCATATGAGGTCGCATCGGATGACATGCATCTCCGATAAGTACTATCCTACCTTTATTCCACGTTGAATCAGCTGTTCTTTCGTGTAATGGCCAAAGTGTCACGCTTTTAGTTAATGACAGCATTGATTTTGGTACATCGTGAAATTCATTAAATATTTTCAAAACATCATGTAAAGCAGCGGGTTGAACAGAAATACCTCGAGGCCAGTAGGGGAAGGAAAAACCAGCTACGTAATAAAATTGTGTTTCATTTTTGTCTAAAAAGTACCCAATGATAAATTTATTATCTTTACCAAACCATTTATTCACACTGTGTTTCATTTGAGGTGCCAGCCCTTGAAGCTCGACTAATCCCCTAAATACAGCTTGTCCAGTATAGCTGGAGCATTGAATATCTGTGCCAGTTATTGCATTTCTTACTTTTGAAAATATCCCGTCGGCACCAATGACAATATCGGCCTCGTAACGACTGTTATCGTTGAAAACGAGTTCAATTTTGTTTTTTATCTCATTAAGCGCAATTAACTTTTTTCCCATATGAAGATTGTTTAAGTTAATTTTTTCCGTCATTGCACGGTGTAAGTCTCCTCGATGGATAGTCAGGTAAGGCATGCCATATAGGTCGCGCATTTCCTGTCCTAATTTCAAGTAATTTAGCGTTTTGTTTGAATAGGCATCGCGACTGATAAATCCGTTAGGCTCCCAGCCAAGCTTTTCAATAGATTTTGAAACACCTATTTTTTCCATTATGTACATGAGGTTCGGGGATATATGGATCCCTGCCCCGATTTTTTCAAACGAAGAAGCTTGTTCAAAGACAGCAATATTAAACCCTATATTCTGCATTAGGAGGGCGAGTGCTGAACCGCCAAGGCCACAACCTACAATCGCAATAGTAAATTTATGTGTCATTCTTTTCACCTATGAGTTTTATCACTTTTAGATGGAAAGTAGCAAAATTGTTGTCGCCGTTATTTTTTATTATTTAGCAGAAGGGAATATTTTTAAGTACGCGATAGCCATTGATAGGGAAGTTATGGCGAATGGTTTTCAAAGAGTGCGGTGGTCTGAGTATATAAATTAAGGAATTAACAGAAAGTAAAAATATGCCGCAAAGCGATCACGAGCACAGTTATAAGAGAAGAAAAAACGTAGGCATAGCAGCTTAGTAATACCTCATTAACAATCCTTCATAAATAGCTCTAAATACATTTCCCCTTCAATTTTCACCTCAAATTTCAAACGTGAATTTTTGGTTTTTTTAGCATAAACATATAAATGACCTGAGTGTTCACTCTAATTATCAGCCTTAAAAACTAAATATCTGTGCTTTGTGGATTTATATTTTGTTTTTATTTTTCAGTTCTATAGTGGGTTTGAAGCCAAAGGCTGCGTTCAATAGATCACCGCGCAGACACCATTGGCGTAAATGATTACTTAGATATTTCAAGGGACATGTACTCGGACACATTAGCTTGGAATATCGAAGGTAAAGAAAAATAAAGAAGGCTTCTCGGAGGAAACAACAATGGGTGATGCATTAGGTCTTATTGAAACAAAAGGTCTGGTGGCTTGTATCGAAGCAGCTGATGCCATGTGCAAAGCGGCAAATGTTGAGCTAATTGGTTACGAAAATGTCGGTTCAGGCCTCGTTACCGCAATGGTTAAAGGCGATGTCGGTGCAGTCAAAGCAGCCGTCGATTCAGGTGTTGAATCAGCACAGCGTGTTGGTGAAGTCGTGACCTCACTGGTCATTGCGCGTCCACACAACGATATCAACAAAATCGTTATTAAGCATAAAGCATAACTTTTTCCGGAGGAAAAAACATGGGTGACGCATTAGGTCTTATTGAAACTCAAGGGTTAGTGGCTTGTATTGAAGCTGCAGACTCGATGTGTAAAGCCGCAAATGTTGTGCTGATTGGTTATGAAAATGTTGGGTCAGGTTTAGTTACCGCCATGGTCAAAGGCGATGTGGGTGCGGTGAAAGCTGCAGTGGATTCAGGTGTTGAATCTGCCTCTCGTATTGGCACCGTTGTGACATCACTGGTTATCGCTCGTCCTCATAGCGATATTCAGAAAATCGTCGCCCAGTATAAAGTCACGGAATAAAACAGGAAATTACTTATGAAAGAAGCACTTGGTCTGATTGAAACCAAAGGTTTAGTGGCTTGTATTGAAGCTGCTGATGCCATGTGTAAAGCCGCAAATGTCGAGCTAATCGGTTATGAGAATGTCGGTTCAGGGCTGGTAACAGCGATGGTTAAAGGCGATGTCGGTGCCGTTAATGCTGCGGTTGAGTCAGGTGTTGAGGCTGCAAAACGTATCGGAACAGTGGTGACTTCACGTGTGATTGCAAGACCACACAACGATATTGGCAAAATTGCACAACAACACAAAGCCTAAGTCATTGGCTAATAAGCCAATAACACGACAAGCGAATGAATTAATTTTGGCTCCGATACGGGGGAAGACATGGTTGCATTAGACAAAGATCTGCAATCCAGACAACTGGCAAGAGAGCTAGTTAGAAACGCGAAACAAGCGCAGAAAGAGTTTGCGACATTTTCGCAGGAAAAAATCGATAATATTGTTAAACACATCGCAATTGAGTCCGCACTTCATGCAGAAGAGCTGGCAAAAATGGCTAACGAAGAAACTGGGTTTGGTAAGTGGCAAGATAAAGTCCTGAAAAACACTTTTGCTTCAATGCGTGTTTATGAACACATTAAAGATCTCAAAACCGTTGGCATCATTAATGATGACAAAATCAACAAAGTTATGGATGTGGGTGTTCCTCTTGGTGTGATCACGGCGTTAGTTCCTTCTACTAATCCAACATCTACCATCATCTACAAAACGTTGATTGCCTTGAAGGCGGGTAATGCCATTGTCTTCTCCCCTCATCCAAATGCCAAAGCCTGCAGTTTCCGCACATTAGAAATTGTCAAAAAAGCCGCATTAGAAGCGGGTGCTCCAGCTGGAATTGTCGATGCTGTCACAATGCTGACTTTAGAAGCAACGAAAGAACTGATGCACAGCAAAGACGTCTCTTTAATCTTGGCAACGGGTGGTGAAGGCATGGTACGTGCAGCTTACGCATCCGGTACACCAACCATTAGTGGCGGTCCAGGTAATGGCCCTGCATTTATTGAACGTAGCGCCAATATCAAACAGGCGGTAAGTGACATCATCACCAGTAAAACGTTTGATAACGGTGTGATCTGTGCTTCTGAGCAATCCATCATTGTAGAGCGCTGTATTTACAACGAAGTTCATCGTGAATTACTCGCTCAAGGCGCTTACTTCATGAATGAAGACGAAGCGAAACGCATGGCATCGATGTTGCTTAGAGCGAACGGCACCATCAACCCAGAAGTGGTGGGGAAAGATGCCATTACACTCAGCCAACGTGCAGGTTTCACTGTTCCGGCTAACACACGTGTGTTGATTGCGTTGCAAGACACCGTATCACCGAAAAACCCATACTCCCGCGAGAAATTATGTCCAATTTTAGGGATGTATATTGAGGAAGATTGGCAATCCGCTTGCCATCGCGTGGTTGATTTGCTGACCAACGAAGGTCTCGGCCATACCTTGGTGATCCACACGCAAAACGAAGATGTCATTCGCCAGTTCTCTTTAGAAAAACCCGTTAATCGTATTTTGATCAATACGCCAGCAGCATTGGGCGGAATTGGTGCGACGACGAATATCACGCCAGCGTTAACACTGGGCTGTGGTGCAGTTGGCGGCGGTTCTAGCTCTGATAACGTTGGCCCAATGAATTTACTGAATATTCGTAAAGTGGGTTATGGCGTGCGTTCCATTGATGATTTAAGGCAACCCACCCAGCCTTGTGCAGTGGCTCAGCCAACAGCACCGGCTACGGTAAATCAACCTCAAGTCAGCATTTTTGATGATAACCGTTTCCGTAATCCAGCGGCAGCGTCAACAGCAGTGGTTAATCCAACGGGCGATGACCGATTCGGCAGTGCGGTAACAACGGCTGCGATTGCTGAAGCGGTGGTTTCTCAAGGCGACATCACTGAAGAAAATGTTGAGCAAATCATCAAGGCTGTTCTCGGACGCCTAAATAAGTAACTCATTGGAATAAGGCGGTATAAACCATGATCCTCGCAAAGGTAGTCGGACATGTTGTTGCAACGCAGAAATGCCAAGAACTTAGTGGCAGTAACTTATTAATGGTTACCAAGCTAGGGGATGACCTTGAACCGTTGAAAAACAAAACGTATGTGGCAGTCGACAGTGTTGGCGCAGGTATTAACGACATTGTGTTAGCTGAAGCTTACTTCGCTTTGAATAAAGACAATTACAAAGCCATGTCAGTGGTTGCCATTGTTGAGAAGGTTTATACCAAGGAGTAAAAACAGCATGAACCAGTTTTTGATTAAACCTAAAGTCCAATTCGGTGCTAACGCATTGGATTTTATCTCACAAATGAGTGCTCACCATGCCTTTATCGTCACTGACAAAGCGATGGTGAAGTTTGGCTTAGCTGATGAAGTCACTCGCAGGCTAACCCAAAGTGGCATCGCATTTTCGATTTACGACGATGTTGAGCCAGATCCTGACATTTCAGCCATCGTTAAAGGTATGAAAATCATGGATAAGCAATATCCAGATGTGGTGATTGCACTCGGTGGTGGGTCGGTTATTGATGCTGCGAAAGCTGTTATTTACTCCCTCTGGCACACGAAAAAAGACGTCAATCGAGTTAAACCGCAGTTTATCGCGATCCCAACTACCAGTGGGACGGGCTCGGAGGTCACTTCATTTTCAGTGATCAAGTCCCAGTCTGAAAAACTGGTTTTAGTTGACGAATTTATGTTGCCAGATGTCGCCATTTTAGACCCTGCACTGGTGAAGTCAGTACCCGCTTCTATTACGGCTGACACAGGTATGGACGTGCTGTGCCACGCGCTAGAAGCCTATGTTTCTCGTACTGCATCTGACTTTTCTGATGCCTTAGCAGAAAAAGCCGTGCAGTTAGTGTTCGGCCACTTAATTGATTGTTATCGCGACGGTAGCAACTTAGTGGCACGCGAAAAAATGCACAACGCTTCATGCATTGCGGGAATGGCCTTTACTAACGCATCACTAGGGATAACTCACAGTTTAGCCCATGCATTAGGCGGCGTATTCCACATTCCACATGGTCGTGCAAATGCCTTATTGATGGCACAAGTTGTGGCCTTCAATGCGGATTTAGAAGGGCGATGCGATAACGAAGCTGCAAAACGTTACGCTCATCTCGCGAAAAACTTAAATTTACCTGCCTCAACAATACGAGAAGGCGTTGAAAGCTTAATTATGGCAATCAACGTATTGAAAGATGAAATGAATATGCCAAAAGGCATTCAAGCAACCGGTACCAATGAATTCGATTTTAACGCCCGTTTAGGGGAAATGGTTGGGCAAGCACTGCGCGATAGTTGCACTCCGACCAATCCACGGGATGTGAGCAAGGTGCAACTGGAAATGCTGTATAGACAGTCTTTTTAACAGTTAACGCTTTTATGTGATGAACAACAAACTAGAAAGAACATCAGGATAGGCTAACATGAATAAATATGCTTTGACCCCACGCGTAAAAATGCTGGCTGAACGCTTAAGTGCCCGCAACAGCTCAATTATTACTGAACGTGCGAATATTTTAGAAGCGCTTGGCAACCAACTGTCTGGCGCACCACAGGCGATTAAACCTGCACAACGTTTTTATGAATTTATCCGGCATTTTCCGGCATTTATTGGCCAAGATGAGCTGATCATCGGTAGCCAATCATCAACCCCTCGTGGTGCCATTTTCCATACTGAAAATGAAATCAACAGCCACAGTATTTATACCTTTTTAGCTGGCGATAGCACAGTGGATGCGCCTGATTACTTAGCGGTTTTAAATATTGGTTTCTTGGCTATCAAAGCCCAATTAGAAAACAAAGTCAGAAACATTGGCAGTGCAGTTAGCCGTAATAGCATTGATGAAGCGAATAACTGCCGCTCAGCAATTTACGCATGTGATGCGGCCATTCATTTTGCACAAGCTTTAGCGTCTAAAGCAGAGAGCATGGCGGCAGCAGAATCTAATCAATATCGTCGTGCAGAATTGCAAGAAAGCGCAGCCATTTTACGCAATGTGCCGGCAAAACCAGCGCAAACCTTCAAAGAGGCTTGCCAAGCTTTCTACTTGCTTCAGCTAATATTACATCTAGAAAATGGCAGTTATGCGGTGAACCCAATGGGGTTCGATAAAGCCGTTTATCCATTCTATCAACGTGATATCGAACAAGGCCGCTTAACCCAAGCACAAGCTTATGAAATTGTAGAAAGTTTATGGTTGAAACTGGCTGAACTCTCTGAAGTTCGCTCAACCAAGCAAGTCGATGGCTACCCAATGTTCGATGCATTGAAAGATGGCATTTATCTGAATGACCCGCGTGTATGCATTAACGAATTATCTGCCATGATGTTATCCGCTCATGAAAATATCAGTGCTATCAATAATGGATTGAAAGTTCGCTTATATTGTGGAAAAAACAGCGCTCAGCCGCAATATTCTGCACCAAATGCGAATTATGTTGCTCCAACGGCACAAGTAGAAACCGAATTCAAAGTGATGGAAGGCTTAACGCCTCGCTTACAACGCTTACGTAACCGTTACTTAGAAGCGCGTCCAAGTGTGTCTATTTATCGCGCACTCGCCTTCACTGAAGTTGTTAAAAATAACCCGGGTTTACCGCCAATTCTATTGCGTGCGAAAGCATTCCGCCGCGCTTGTGAAACCGCGCCAATCTTAATTCAACCTGAAGAACTGATTGTGGGGCATCCATGTGGTAAAGCCCGTGCGGGTGCCTTCTCACCGGATATCGCATGGCGCTGGGTAGTCGAAGAACTTGATACGATGAGCACGCGTCCACAAGACCCGTTTGTTATCTCTGAAGAAGACAAAAAAGTGATCCGTGAGGAAATCGCCCCGTTCTGGGAAGGTCGTTCACTGGATGAGATTTGTGAGGCTCAATACCGCGAAGCGGGGGTATGGGAATTTAGTGGTGAAACCTTTGTCAGTGACTTGTCTTATCACCAAATTAACGGTGGTGGCGATACCTGCCCTGGTTATGACGTGCTGTTATTCACCAAAGGAATGAATGGTATTAAAGCAGATGCTCAGGCGAAACTGGCTGAATTAAGCATGGAAAACCCTGATGATATTGACCGCATTTATTTCTATAAAGCATCAATTGAAACCTGTGAAGGGGTTGTGGCGTATTCACACCGTATTGCTGCCCACGCTCGTGAATTAGCAGTGTTGGAGTCAGACCAAAAACGTCGTGAAGAATTGCTAACTATTGCACAAGTCAACGAAAATGTGCCAGCGAACCCACCGGCGACGTTACAAGAAGCATTACAGAGCATTTGGACGGTTGAGTCACTGTTTGAAATCGAAGAGAACCAAACCGGTCTTTCTCTAGGACGCCTCGACCAATATTGTTTGCCAATGTATGAAAACGACATCAAATCAGGCCGTTTGACCCAAGACCAAGCGCTAGAAATGATGCAGGCGTTTATCATCAAATGTGCTGAGTTAATGTGGATGTCGAGCGAATTAGGTGCAAAATATTTCGCCGGTTATCAGCCATTTATCAACTTAACAGTGGGTGGGCAAAAACGTTCAGGCGGTGACGCTTGTAACGACCTGACCTACTTAATTATGGATGCGGTTCGTTTCGTTAAAGTGTATCAGCCATCGCTGGCTTGTCGTATTCATAACCAATCACCACAGAAATACATGGAAAAAATCGTTGATGTCGTGAAAGCCGGTATGGGCTTCCCTGCATGTCACTTCGACGATTCCCACATCAAAATGATGCTGCGTAAAGGCTTCGACTTTGAAGATGCGCGTGATTACTGCTTGATGGGCTGTGTTGAGCCACAAAAATCAGGTCGTATTTATCAGTGGACTTCAACGGGTTACACCCAATGGCCAATTGCGATTGAATTCGTATTAAATCGTGGTCGCATGGTGTTATTCGATAGCTATCAAGGTTTAGATACTGGTGACTTACGTGACCTGAAAACATTCGAAGACTTTGATAATGCAGTGAAAGCGCAGATTGCTCATATTGTTCGCTTATCCGCTATCGGTACCGTCATCAGCCAACGCGTTCACCGCGATGTGGCACCAAAACCATTAATGTCCTTGCTGGTGGAAGGCTGTATGGAAAAAGGGAAAGACGTTGCAGCGGGTGGGGCGATGATCAACCACGGCCCAGGGCTGATTTTCTCTGGTCTTGCAACCTATGTTGACTCCATTGTCGCTATTCGCAAATTAGTTTACGAAGATGGTCGCTACACCCTTGAGCAAATTCGTGATGGCCTGCTAGCCAACTTTGAAGGCTATGACGAACTGCGTCGTGATTGCTTAAATGCGCCTAAGTTTGGTAACGATGATGACTATGTTGACCAATATGCACTGGATATTACGGAGTGGACAGAGCGTGAGTGCCGTAAGTACGACATGCTGTATTCAACACTGAGCCACGGAACCTTATCTATCTCCAACAACACACCGATTGGTGAGTTAACCGCCGCGAGTGCCAATGGTCGCTTGGCGTGGATGCCGCTATCCGATGGTATCAGCCCAACACAAGGTGCGGATAAACAAGGCCCAACTGCCATTATTAAATCAATCAGCAAAATGAATGTTGAAACGATGAACATTGGTATGGTGCATAACTTTAAGTTCTTAAAAGGCTTATTGGACACGCCAGAAGGCCGTCATGGCTTAATCACCTTGCTGAGAACCGCGTCTATCTTAGGAAACGGGCAAATGCAGTTCAGCTATGTAGATAACGAAATGCTGAAAAAAGCCCAGCAAGAGCCTGAAAAATATCGTGATTTAATCGTTCGTGTCGCAGGATACAGTGCTTACTTCGTGGAACTCTGTAAAGAGGTTCAAGATGAAATTATTAGCCGTACTGTAATTGAGAAGTTCTAAACCCATGTAGGCAGGTATGAGTTTATACCTGCCATTTTATACCGGCTATTTCATAACAACAATAATAAATTTTGATTTATAAACATAGTTTTAGAGGTGCAATGATGAGCGCGGCAGAGATTAAAGGTCGGATATTTAATATCCAAAAATACTCGATTTATGATGGCGATGGCATCCGCACATTGATTTTCTTAAAAGGGTGCAATATTCGTTGTCCATGGTGCGCCAACCCAGAAGGGCTAAGCAGCCAGTTCCAAGTGATGTTTTCCCATGACAAATGCGTCAACTGCGGAAAATGTGTTGATGTCTGCCCAACAGGGATCCACTACAAAACCATTAATGAGCAAGGTGAACAAATTCACCGCGTGAATCGTAGTATTGATTGCATTGGTTGCCGTAAATGCGAAGAAGTGTGTATTGGTGGTGCGTTAGACATTATGGGGAAGGATGTCACAGTAGCCGAAATGATGGAAATCATCATGCAAGATTATGATTTTTATATTTCTTCCGGTGGTGGCGTGACAATAGGTGGCGGTGAAATGAGCCTACAAACCGATTTTGCCGTTGCGCTACTGCGTGAGTGTAAAAAAATGATGATCAACACCGCAATAGAAACCCAAGGCACTACATCGTTAGAAAACTATGAAAAGTTATCTGAAGTTGTCGACCTATTCCTCTATGACATTAAACATATTGATACTGCACAGCATAAAAACCTGTTCGGTATTGGCAATGAAAATGTTCGCCGCAACCTTGAAAGGTTGGTTGAACTCGGTGCCAACGTTGTAGTGAGAATGCCATTGGTTCGCGGCTATAACGACTCTTTTGATGCCATCACGGGGGCGATTCACTATGCGATGGAATTATCCAAACGTGGCAATGTAAAACGTATTGATATTCTGCCTTATCACCAGTTGGGACGCGGCAAATACGACAAACTGGATATGATTTATCCCGTTAAACAAGACCCAACCTATAGCGCAGAAGAGTTAGATCAACTTGAAGCATTCTTCAAACAATTTGATTTCGATATTCGACTGGTTCGTCATTAAGTAGGAGAGACAGATGAAAAGTTTAGGCGTAATTGAAACTCGGGGGCTGACATCCGCCATACAGGCTGCAGACGCAGCCTGTAAAGCCGCCAGTGTAGAAATTGTAGGTTATCGAAAAATCGGCTCTGGACTGGTATCCGTTTGTTTTCAAGGCGAAATCAGTGCCGTTCGCACCGCAGTTGACCATGGCATTGAAGTGATCGCCAGTAGCCAACTATTAGTCGGTTCATTAGTGATTGCACGGCCTGAAGAAAGTGTGATCACCAAATTACTGACAGTGAAAAGTAAAAAGGGCGAATTAGAGAAAAGTATTCAACCAGAAGCAAAAGCAGAAAAGCTAGTGGAAAAAGCAGTTATTGAAGCTAAAACTGAAGCGCCAGTGGCTGAAGTTAAAACCGATATCAATGTGAAAGACATCAAAAATGACCCGCGTAAAGGGAAAAAATCATGATGAATGAGCAATTGATGGGGAAAATACTGGCTCGGCTTTCAGCTTATACACCGGCACAAAATGGCGTTGCTAACATCGCTATCCCTGTTGGCATCTCTAACCGTCATGTTCACCTTTCACAGCAGGACGTTGAAGCGTTGTTTGGCCAAGGTTATCAGCTAACGCCATTCAAAGATTTAAAACAGCCGGGGCAATTTGCTGCGAAAGAGTGCGTGATGGTCGTGGGGCCAAAAGGCTCTATTAGCAAAGTCAGAGTGCTAGGGCCTGTTCGCCCAAAAACGCAGCTCGAAGTGTCTAAAGCCGATTGTTTTGCCCTTGGCATTAAAGCTCCTGTGAGAGAGTCTGGGGATATGACGAATTCGGGTAATGCTTTACTGATTGGCCCAGCAGGACATGTCAATCTTGAGTCACAGGTCATTTGTGCTCAGCGTCATATTCATATGAGTGTGATGGACTCAAGAGCACTAAATGTAGTGAATGGGCAAAAGGTGAATATCCGTACTGAAGGTGAACGCAGCTTAGTGTTTGATGAAGTTGTCGTGAGAGTCGATGAGCGGTTTTCTCTTGAATTTCATATTGATACCGATGAAGCGAACGCAGCGGGATTACGGAATAACGATAGCGTATTCATTGCAGGCTAAGGAGCGGTGGCAAAATGAACGAAAAACGGATCGAGCGAATTGTGCAACAAGTTTTACGTCAGTTGAAGCGACAAGTTCTGGTTGTGCTATCGCCTGTTGAGGGGTATCAGCAAGCGATTTACCAAAGACTGGCACAGCTAGATTCTGTTTCTTTTTCCTTTTATGCCACCGCATCCATGCTTCAGTCCTCTGATGTTGAAAAATGGGCTGAATTGGGAAGTGTTGTAAATAAAAGTACCTTATCAATAAGTAGGTTAAGTCATTATGACAGCCTGTTTTTACCGTTTATTGATGCAAAAGTGGTTGGTGAGATAGCCAATGGTTTGTTTGTGAGTGAGGAAAGTGAGCTAGCCCTACATGCCTTATCACAAAACATGTCGATATTGGCACTGAAATATCATTGTTGCCCTGAAAGTGAGTTAAGTCAGGTTTTAGGTTTAAATAAAAACGAAAATTATAATCGTCTGATTAAAGAAAATATCAGTAAGGCTATTAATTTAGGAATTCATTTTGGCTCGTTAAACGAAGTAGAAAAAAAATTTATAGTCAATGAAATTACTGAGGAATTAAAACCTGAAATAAATAATGAACATCCAAATCGCTATATTACTTTAAAGGAAGTAATGAATAACCCTATGGGGTATTGTGCGAATGAAAATAAATTAACGGATTCAGCAATCGATTATTTAAAGTCACTTAAAAAATAAAGTTATTAAATTAAAAATTAATTTTAATCATTCTATTTATCGTAGGAGTATTATCTATGTCCCCTAAAGCAAAGTCATGGCTTTGGATGCTGGCGGTTATTATTTCTGAAACCTCAGCAACATCGACCTTAAAAATGTTTGATAATAGCGAAGGTATGACCAAATCATTATTATTGGCATTAATCGTTGTGTTATATGTTATTTGTTATTACTCACTTTCCCGCGCGGTAAAATACATTCCTGTTGGCTTAGCTTATGCAACATGGTCAGGTACTGGGATCCTAATGGTTTCAACCCTTGGTATGCTATTTTATGGGCAACATCCTGATACCGCAGCCATGATTGGCATGGCGGTGATCGCAAGTGGTATTGTGATCATGAATCTATTCTCCAAAATGGGCTCAGATGATCCAGAAGAAACTGAGCCACCTAAAGATGAAACAGAGTCTTCATTATTATCCGCAAAAAATAACACAGCTCATTAATTTAAAGCTAAGGGGAATATTATGTTTACTGGATTTCTATGGTTAGCACTTTCTATTGGCTCTGAAATAACGGGCACCTCAATGATTAAAAAGACCAATAGTTTTAGCAAATTGGGCCCATCCGTATTAGTTATTATTGCTTATTGCCTGTGTTATTTCGCTTTAACTCGTGCAATGGGCTATATCCCAGTTGGTGTCGCTTATTCACTGTGGTGTGGGTTTGGTATTGTCGGTGTGACACTCGTTTCTATGGTTTTATATAAACAAAAACCCGATTTTCCAGCGGTATTCGCGATGGGGCTCATCATTAGTGGTGGGATTATTATGAATACATTCTCGACTATGTAATTAATTTTTAGACCATTGTTGCATCTTTCTTTCGTTCATTATTTGGCCCTCAATGTATTTTCGTGAGGGCTATTTTTTTATCATACGATAGTATGACTATTTCACGATACAAAGTGATGGTTTGGCGATAAAAGAAAGGATCTATCCTATGTTAATTTACGTTCTATAAATAATCTAATTAGGAAAAATGAATGAACATAATTGAATGGGATGATTTTACCCGTGTTGAAATGCGTGTTGGGACTATTGTTAGTGCAGAAGTTAATATTAAAGCTAAAAAGCCCGCTTATATAATGGAGGTTGACCTCGGTGAATTGGGCATTAAGCGCTCAAGTGCACAGATCACCGTCAATTATACGCCTGAAGACTTGATTGGTAAGCGAGTACTGTGCGTGTGTAATTTTGAAGTAAAGCGTATAGCAGGCATTAAATCTGAAGTGTTGATCACGGGGGCGCCTGACGAAACGGGGGCGATTGTCCTTGCTGAATTTAACCTGCCTTTGCCAAATGGTGCTTTATTAGCATAATGCTCGTTATACTTCTAATACTCGTCATACTTCGTGTTATTGCGTTGTTGGCTTCACTCACTCGCTCAGTCACATACTTTTGTATGCCCCTAGGGCTTAATTTGTTTGCCGCCTAGCGATAACACGAGTTATTTAGAGCATTTAACGTTTTTGTTGCACTCACTTTCCTCAATAGGTGGCGCATTGGCATCACTGCCATTTATTAGTAAAAAGGTTATACTGCTATTATCTGTATCAGTAGGAGTGTGACCCTTTGCGATTGCCTGAACTTCATTTTCGCCAATATTCAGACGAAGTCATTTCTCATCAACATGATGGGCAGTGGCAAGTTGTGTTGTCGTTATCTGGGCAGATGGAAATCAATATGTACCGGCAACATTATCTATTAAATGCAGGAAAGGGGGTTGTGATCCCGCCTTGTGTGAGCCATGCATTTAGCGGGCAGCTAGGAAATCAAAATTATGTATTAGAAATGCCCGCCACAGCACAATGGGCATTGAGTGAAAAAATGACGGAGTTTACTCTGACGCCTGCCGCAATTGGCCTTTTGAATTGGTTGCAAAACTTCCCACAAGCTCCCGAACATAATTTTACGGTTGCCCGTCTATTATTGGCCCAGTTAAAATCTGAAAATAAATGGATTGATGAGCTTTCTCAATGGGTAGAACCGCGCCTACACCATCCTATTAGTTGTGAAGACATGGCAACTGCTTTTTGTATGTCAGTGAGTACATTGCAACGACGAATAAAAGCAGAAACACAATTAACAGCGATGCAATTTCTATTACAAAAACGAATGGAAATTGCAGGAAGCTTATTACTAACCAATACCTCAATAGAACAAATTGCATTATCTGTCGGTTATGAATCTCATTCGGCATTTAGCCAAGCTTTTCGTCGATTTTATGGCAGAACACCAAATGAATATCGAATTCAGGGCATTAACTTAGTACCTTGTAAAAATTAGCAGCTTTGCTAGCCACCAATCTTTACAATATTTGCTATCTACAGCATGCGGATCCCTTCAAATGGGTTCCAGTTATCCAATCCTTTGGTTTCTTTAATATAGTAAGCATAGTTGGCAACCATGGCCCACAGCGCTGACATACCGACAGATACCCCAGTAAAGACGGCGTTAGGAATTGTTCCGCCAATCATAAAATCAATAATATTCAAAACGAGAGCAACCCCAAGAGTGATACCAAGCATCACTAACCCTTTCTTCCAAAGCCCTAAAATGAGGAAATAAATAATACCGAAGAAAAAGGCAAAAATGTTCATATTAATGAGAATACGCTCACCGAAAGAGGCGGCTTTTAACGCTGCTTTGAATTCAGGCGTATCAGGAGCACCATGCTTATCGAAGAAATCGAAACGTTTTTGCCATTTATTAGAATATTGCTTCTGTTCCATTTTCCATCCCTTGCTTATTAATAAGTATAAAATCGGGATTGATAATACTTGGATAACCGCATAAAAAAGAGGTAAATAGTCTTAATGTGACTATTGAGGGATGTTTTTAATAATGTGTCAATCAAAGATAAATAAAGGAAAAATGATTAAGATAAATAGCAAATAGATGATGGGTTAATTTATTGGAAGGCTTGCCTACATTATTTGGTATTTGACTTATTGGTTATTTGTTCAGAAATTGCATTTGCATAGTTGCCATGTAAAAAATCAGTATTTACATTGGCTTGCTTGAGTTTTAGTTCGAGTAAAGCTAATTGCTTACTCATCGACGTATAATTGGGGTCGTCCACAGAGAGACCTTGTAGCATATGGCTTAGCGTTAGAGCATCTTTCCTTTGTTGTAATTCTACAGGTAAATAACCTGAGTTTTTTAATATGCGATATCCAGCCCTTAGCGCTGGTGGAACTAAACTGTCGTCTTCAAGCTGTAAAGCTTTCCCTTCACCATTTAAATTTGAAAGCTCCCCTTTATTCAGCGCCTCTTGAATATGGCGTTCTGCCCAAAGATCAATAACTGACATGATAGCGACTCCATGAGTTGATTTTTTACTATTATAGCCCCCCATATCAATATAAAGGAACCTGGTAGATTATTCTTTATTGCGTTTGTTATTCCGAGTTATTGGCAAGGTTTTATCGAGTATTGATAAATAAGGGGTTGGCTATTTTTATAAAATAAAATTGCTAAAAAATGGTATTTAATTAGTGATAAATGGCGGAAAAAAGCTAAGGATAATATGAAAATTGTTATGTTGACCACACTTATAGAAATTAATTTATCTTGTTTATTTTAGTTTTAACTATCAACTTTATATAAATTATAAATATTAACGACTAATTGAAATAAATCATTCTTAATTATGTTGAACTTTATATCTGATTTGTATGAATTTTGTTTATTTAAAATTATCTATTTGTAAATAGCAAAAAGCAAAAACATTGTGTAATGTCCGTTTTTCTTGTTTATAAGGAGAAAATATGGAACAAAAGAAGCAAGAGGGAAGCCGTTTTTTGCGAACGGTTGAGTGGCTAGGTAATGCACTACCACATCCCGTCATCTTATTTATTATTTTAATTGCAATTTTATTAGTTTCTTCAGCAATAGGTCAGTATTTCGGTGTCAGCGTGCCAGACCCTCGCCCAGAAGGGGCAAAAGGGCGTGCAGAAGACGGTATTATTCATATCGTTAGCTTATTGGATGCCGAAGGGATCCGAAAAATTATTGCTAACGTCGTCACTAACTTCACCGGTTTCGCACCATTAGGGACGGTATTAGTTGCATTATTAGGGGTTGGAATTGCAGAACGAGCAGGTTTGCTTTCTGCTGCCATGCGTTTGGTTGTAACCAAAGCCCCACGTAAATTAACGACAATGGCGATCGTGTTTGCAGGCATCATGTCAAACACCGCGGCAGAATTGGGTTATGTGGTACTTATTCCGTTAGCCGCTATCATTTTCCATTCATTAGGACGTCATCCTTTAGCTGGCCTTGCCGCTGCATTTGCAGGGGTTTCAGGCGGTTATTCAGCAAACTTATTATTAGGTACGGTTGACCCATTACTGTCTGGTATCACCCAGCAGGCTGCGCAAATCATTGACCCGACTTATATCGTGGGAGCGGAAGCGAACTGGTATTTTATGTTTGCGAGTACGTTTTTGATCACTATTTTAGGTTACTTGATCACAGAAAAAATTGTTGAGCCACAGCTGGGCCCATACACAGGTGGGGCAGTCGACGAAGATGAAAATAGCCTCTACGCCTCAGCAAATGTCACCCCGCTAGAGAAAAAAGCGTTATTTTGGGCATCGGTAACATTTTGGGGATTAGCCGCGATTTTGGCATTAATGGTGGTACCCGAAAATGGAATATTACGTAACCAAGATACTGGGTTAGTCAGCAACTCGCCTTTCCTAAAAGGCATCGTGGTGTTCATTTTTGTGTTCTTTGCCGTCCCGGGTATTGTGTATGGCTATATTGCTAAAACTATGCGCTCTGATAAAGACATTGTTGACGCAATGGCAGGGGCAATGAGTACTCTTGGCTTATATCTGGTTATCATTTTCTTTGCCGCACAATTTGTTGCTTTCTTTGGTTGGACAAATATCGGGCAAGTTATTGCGGTTAAAGGCGCCAACTTTTTAAATAGTATTGATCTCCACGGTGGCGTGCTATTTATTGGCTTTATTCTTATTTGTGCATTTATTAATTTAATGATTGGCTCTGCATCAGCTCAGTGGGCTGTCACCGCGCCTATTTTCGTTCCAATGTTGATGTTGGCCGGTTATGCGCCTGAAACTATTCAAGCAGCTTATCGTATTGGGGATTCGGTAACCAATATTATCACTCCGATGATGAGCTATTTTGGGTTGATTATGGCGATAGTGGTTAAATATAAAAAAGATGCAGGGATAGGGACATTGGTTTCAATGATGCTGCCATATTCCATCATTTTCTTCATTGGCTGGTCGTTGTTCTTTATAGTGTGGGTATTTGTATTGGGTATCCCTGTGGGCCCAGGCTCTCCGATATATTTCACGCCAGGAAGCTAATCATTGTACGTGGTATAGCCCGTCTCAAAGAGGGCTATATCTTTGAGTTTATCTCAGTATTAATGAAGGTAATGCTAAATAATTGATAAGTATGACTTTTTGCTTTAATCAAGCCCTTCCCACAAATAGTCTTTTAGTTTTACCTTATCATTCACGCTAAAAATAATCCCTTCATCTACAAGTGCTTGTTTATGGCGTAGATAGCATTCCCCCGTGACGGATAACTTCCCCTGACCATTAATAACGCGGTGGCAGGGTAGGGAACTGCCTGCTGGGATAGTCCGTATCGCTTGGCAAACTTGGCGTATATGAGCAGGGTAACCGGCCATTTTGGCGAGTGTTCCATAAGTAGTGACTCTTCCGCTAGGGATGCTCCCTATGAGGCTATAAATGATATCTCGAAAAGATGGCGCACTGTTCATGGTCACAGCCCTAATTACGATGAGTGTGTGTCGGCCTTATTATAAGGCGTAGGTGATATAAAACATTATTTTGTTCTAAGCTTATTTAGAGCGCAAGTGATTATAGAACTTAATGAATATCAATGAGATATGATTTTATCGGGAGATGCAAAGCAAAAACCCGCCTTTTGGGCGGGTTCTTTAAATAAGTGGTGCCGGACTCGGAATCGATTTTTTATTATAACTAGTTGTATTTAAATTCATTAATTGAATTTGATTTTATTTATACCCTCTTTTGTACCCTCGGTCCGTTTGGTAGGTTTTGTTGAGCACGGTTGGGGCGATAGAGCGCAGCAAATAGATTGGTTTTTTGCACAGATGACAGGTGTAATTATAACGTATTCGGATCCTTTTTAAGTATACATTTAATGGGGATCATGTTCATGTTAATTGTTTCTAGTATGAATCATGGTATTGCCAATTTGACATGTTTAATGATGTCTTATTGTGTCATTTTTGTTTAATTCCTCAATGTCTAATTCAGTTAAGATCCAACGGTTTGATATGTGCCATTGAATACTAATCAAAGTGGAAGTAGGCTTAATTTATCCATCCAATATAGGATAAACTCAAAGTGATCAGTACTTATTCAATTCAATGTTACACACATGACACACGCATAAGGGCCATCTCTGTCTTGGCGACGTTCAACATAAACAGCTAACACGCCACGACAATCTGGCACCTCCTTACCAATATAATGCTCGCTATTACCAACCCATTTATACTTTCCCCCACAATAACGAGCAAGGCGAGAGCCTAAATGTTGCTGATGGATCTTCATTGCTGCGGATTTACGGATGATATTCATGGTTCACCTCATACTAAGCCATGCTCAGCGAAAGAGAAGATTTGCTGACCACCGATGATCAGATGGTCAAGTACTCGTACTTCAATTAGCTGCAATGCTTTTATTAATTGTTGCGTGATAGATTTATCCGCTTGGCTTGGCGTGATATCGCCTGACGGATGGTTGTGTGCAAAGATAACGGCAGCAGCATTAAAATGAAGTGCTCGTTTGACGACTTCACGAGGATAAACCTGTGTGCTGCTAATCGAGCCAGCAAACAGGGTTTCACTGCTTATCAACTGATTTTGTTGATTCAAGTAGAGCACAATAAACGCTTCACGCTCTAATGCTGACATTTTTAGCCGTAACCAATCCCTCACATTTTGCGTTGATGTAAAAGCAATACCCGGTTCACGCAGATACTTATCCAGTATGCTCAACGCACGTTTGATAGTACGTTGTTCATTAGGAAGCAGTGTTAAGGTATTCGTATAAGTATTGATACTCTCCATCGTTAATATCTCCATCATTACGAGGCTAGTTGAAGCATATTTTCAGCCATCACCCACAAGGCTCGGTTAAGCTTCACATCACCATCAATCCCATTCACTGAACGCGTGCGAGCGCGTTTACCTTTCGCATTTCTGCCTGATAATCCCCCTTTAATTAAATTTTCTTGCAAACGTTGGTACACCGTCCAAAGATCGTCCTTCTTATCTTCTACACGGCGTGGCTGTAATACTTGTGCTTCGGTGATCGGCTGATGCGCTTCACCATAACGATATGTGAGAGCAGATTGAGCAAAGATGTGTTGGGCTGGTGGCGGTAATAATAGGGACTGCATGGCATCACGTTGCTCATCCATGCGTTCAAATAGCCCTAACACTTCATAAGCCCCTTTAATCACTTTTTCCACCACATCGCCCTTGTGCGGTACACGCACCTCACCAAAGGTTTGTCCGCAAATTAAGCAATTCTGACAAACGAATCGGAACATCCCCGGTAACATCTGATAACTCGATGAGCCATCATGACTATTGAGCAAGATAATCTCAGGCACTTGCTGACTGGTGATTTGACCTTCACGACGTAGACGTAACATATGCTTAGTATGATCACGACGGCTGTCATCTCGCACACGAGTCTGGCAAGCAAAGAACGGCTGAAAACCTTCTTTCTGTAAACTTTCTAATAACGTAATCGTAGGGATATAGCAGTATTTTTCACTGCAAGAGTTGTGTTTTTCTTCTGAAAACACACTGGGTACTGTGCGAAATAACTCTTCGGTAGTTAGCGGGCGGTCACGACGAATAGAGCAAGCATTGCCAAAACGGGAAGCTAAACGAGACATAGGGGTTCTCCTCAATAATTAAACTGATAAATAATTCGATAAATGGATTAAATGAAGATTGCTGGTGGGAGAAAGATAAAACCGTGACTGATAAATCAGTCTATAAGGCGAAAGATTTGTGCTTGCTCGGGATGTTGCATTGCATAGTCACGAAGTTGGTAAAAATACTCTACCAGCACAGAACTCTCGGTTTTAAACGACCAGATGCTATACACCATTAGACAAACTGCGATACCGGCTGCTTCAGGGCTTAACTCAGCTTCATTTCCGTTATGCGGGTTAAACATTTGCAGGGAGGTTTCGAGCATATCAGGCCAGATAAATGCGCCGCCATTAGACAGCATACTGAACTCCCAGAAAGCACCTTGATAGCGATTACAAAGCTTCGCCATCATGTTAAAGATATCGCCTTCAATACGTTGCCAGTCTGGCACAGTACTAAAGTAAAAACGCCAGAAGGTACTACGCCCACGGGAATTGACGAGGTTGGTTTTGATAACCGTTGATTCTTGCTCTTGTAAAGTAAACATAATAGAACTCCAATTCAGTCGATATTGATAGACAGTAATAAACAAAAAAGCCCTACACCTTGCGGTGCAGAGCTTTCTCGAAATGATAGGTATATTGAGTATCATTTTTAGTGACGCATTCTGATGATTGATTCACTAAAATAATATAGATATAAAAATAAATGTAAGTTAATTAATGGGTTAGTCTGATGATGCTTTTATAATGAATCAGATAATACGAAGGCGTAAATAAGGACGTGGTTAATCGATTAGATGGAAAATGGCGGAACGTTCTGGGTGTTGCGCCGCATAATCACGCAATTGATAAAAGCGATCGACGAGGATGTCACTTTCCGTTTGAAATGACCATAAACTGTACATCATCAAACACACAGCAATGCCTGCCGCTTCACAGCTAACGTTCGCTTCATTGCCATTATGCGGGTTGAATAGCGTAAGCTCCTCTTGATTCAAATCGGGATAAATAAAAGCGCCGCCATTAGATAAAGTGCAATATTCCCAATACCCGCCGTGGTAGTCCTCACAAAACTGGCCCATGGTAGTAAAAATCACCACTTCAAAGGTTGAAAAGCCTTTAACGTTGCCAAAATGAGTTTGCCAAAAATGCGTGCGCTGGCGGTTGGAAGCGGGTGTTGAGATGATGGGTTTAAGTGTCATAAAAAAGCCCTTTTGTGGATGTTACGAAATAAAAAAGGCAGACCGATTGGTCTGCCGTTATGTTGAATCTACATTGAAATAGTTGAGTTTTAGTGGTCACTAAATAGCCCGTTGAGTAGTCGTTCAATGGCTCCCCCCAATAAGGTTGTGCAAGTAAGCGTCGCCCCAAGTCGAGCCGCTTGAATTTCCGTGTCGGAATACTTGCCTTCAAGCGCAAGTTGTTCATTGACCGTCTTCTGGGCGTAGTAGGTGATAGACACCAGTGTCACAACACTCACAGAGGTGGCGATAAGTTTAAAAATGGACATAGATTACCCTTTAGTCAGGCGTTCATTGAATATGAACGCCGAATAGTGTGTGAAAACTCAGTATTGATATCGGGCGATATCCGGTTTTTGAAAGGATTGTGTTTGGTAGTAAAATAACGCTTTTGCTATTCCGTTAATAATTTGAGGGGTTTCAAGTTTACCTTGATACGCCCATGCGACGGCATCTGTTCTTGCTAAACGGCTCAATGTTTTTTCCATCATAGGGGTAAAATCCTCCTGCCCTTGTTTATCCTCTAGGTTATACAGAACATGCGTTAGAACAGGCTTTTCAGGGTTAACGAGGCTCCAAATAAAAACTTGGGTGATTGACCAGTCGTGTGCATTTTGTTGTGCACGTTTTAGGTCTGTGATGTATTGCTCCGTGATTTGAATGGCTTCATTTTGCTGGTGTCTAAATTGTGTTAACGCATTGGCATTGTGTTGCTGAAGCTCAGAGACCTTTTTCCGGAGCATTGCCTCGACATTTTCTGTTTGGTTTAACCACGGTAATAAATACAGGCTAACATCAGGGGCGCGGTCATTCAATGTCTCCGTTAACGTATTCCACGCTTTAAGCTGGCGCTCGGCTTCCTCTGACGGAGTATAACCGGCATTAAATGCAATCGGTGTCGTCATTGCATAGGGCTGGTCAACATTGCCTCTGAGCAATGACCAGTCATGTCGGGACAGTGTTGTGATGAGCTGTAAAACCTGTGTAAGCCTCTGCTCCTCAAGGGTTGAATCTGTTTTCGGTGTTTCCGCATTGGCAAAGCGCGGTATGAATTTAGTCATACCGTCTATTGCCGTTTGATACCAGTTATTTAAATCGTGGTTAATGGCGTTTTGTAATGCCCCTTTAGCTAACTGACACTTATAGACCACCAAGGGCCTTTCTTGTTCATCCGTTAAGGTTTCCCATGTTGGCGAAACACAATCTTTACGATGGTTGAGTACCCCACCGAGTGTGACACTGCGGTCGTAATCATAAATCAATCCTTGAACACGCAAAATGTCTTGGGAAACAGTCTTAGCAGTCGTTGAGGTTGCATCATCACATCCCAGCAAGAGTGCGCTGCTGATGCAGACGGTATAAAAAATAGTTTTCATCTTAATACCTTATAATTTAACGAGTGATTGAATATATTGGTAATGGGGCAAGGCTTGAATAAACGCCTCTTCACATAACCGTTGGTTGAGGTCTTCACGATAACGAAAGCCCCGCGCCGTCATGACCACGTCTTGCAAGGCGATCACATCAAAGACATGAATGTGCTGCGCGATATCAGCGGCGAGATACCAATGACCGTGGTAATAAATCAACTTATACGGGGCGACGTTCGTGATGCTTTTTCCTTGGTGGGTAAATTGCAGTAAACGCCGTTTCACAATAGCTTGTGTGAGGACATAAAATCCCCCAAACAGCGAAGGACGCTGCTTAGGTGGTGTATGGTAGACAATGAACGGTGAATCAATCGTCGGGTCGAGCAGAACCGTCAGCAGCTTCCTGTCTAAAGCCGGAAACAGTGAGGTGACATGCGTAATGGCGGCAAAGCGCAATATGTCCTTATCGGTACGAAAGGGACGCTGTGATGCTGCCAATCGATAGCCACCTTGGTGATATTCCAAGTCCAGATATTGAAGGCGCTCATTAAAGTCACGCCGTAGGGTACGAGTCGAGACATTGAGCTCTTCTGACAGCTCGGATAAATAAACGGTTTCTCCTCGAAATAATTGACTGATAATAAACGCCAACCGAGACGCAAGCCGGTCATGGCGAGACACAGATGTCGACATGATGTTGTCCTTATTAAAATAGCTCCGGCAAGCGGATAAAATGGGAGTGGTGGGCCTTATTGCGATAAGGCTTTTTGTCGTAAGTACGCCACAATGATGCAGGCGGGGACGGTGACGCGATAAGCGGGTCCCGCTAAGTCAGCGACAAGCCATGCCGAGCTCACGGCAAGACCAATCGGCCCAGCAATCAAGGAAAGTGCTCGGTGTGCGGCAAAGAGTGTACCAATGGTGGCAACCCCGCCGAGCGCATTAATCACACCAATGGCTGAGAGTGTTGCCACTTCCAGAGCAGCAATGCCTGAGGTACGGATAGCCGCTTGAACCGCAATCAAAATCAATTGTGGCGTGGGGTTGGTGAGGTTAAGTTGCATATCACGAGAGAAGGTTTGTAGCTCTTCTGTGGTCAGCTCATTTAAGCTTTTTTCTAATACTTTCAATAACAAATTTAATTCTAAGGTTTCGGTATTACCCTCCTTTGGATAATTGACATCAAGGTGGTCACAGACATCTTGTAAAATTTCACGGTACAACACGCCTTTATTACCTCGAACGAGACTCATCAAGCTGTTAGCCCCAAAGGCTTGCAGCTCAGCCGCAATCGACATCCAATATTGTTGGTGTTCAGGGTGATAGAGTTGATATTCAGGTGAGCTGGTCAAGGTTTCAGTCCAGCGTTTTTGCCCGTCTTTGCTGTCGTGAGTTAGGACGGATACAAGTAAGCCCAGTTCTTCGTTACTGCATTCACGTAAAAACGCTAAATCGGTATCTAATCGGTAAGTTGCCATCAGTGTTATTCCCTAGCTTGAAAAAGAGAACACCACGATAACAACCTCACCGGACAGGTTATGTCCGGCTATTTGACTTTTTTTCGGGGGAAAAATGAAGGGAAATGACAGGACGTGTCACAAAAGAGTTATATCATTTTGATATGTATGCTATTTTCATATGTCATAACAGTACTGTATATTTGAAATTTTCTTGAGTTAACACCAACTTAAAAGACTGGGATAAACCAACCATGAGGAAATTCTAAATAACTAGTCTATTATGCTCATCATTTGCGACCGTGATATTCTTTCTCAATCAGCTCCGTAACCATATCAACAATGGACTTATTGTAGGCTTGGGCCAACTCATCCAAGTGATTTTTTACATCAATATCCAACTCACAATTTAATATTTTTATATTGTTTCGTCCTTTACGATATGCACGTTGTCTCCACGCTTTTTTCATATCCAATAACAACATTTTTCTCTCACTATGGTGTCTAAAATGCCAAGAGCGCAGTACGGCATAAATAACTAAGGGTAATTCCCCTTCACCACTTGGATTAAATAATTCAAGAGTATTAATCCCCCCGTAACTACGCTCAGCTCTTTCTTTATCATTATATTTTTTTAAGTATTCCCATGTCCAAATAGCCGCATCTCTTCCTCCATCGCTTAACCAAGTCATCTCTTTGACATTTTGAGACTCCTCATTCCATTGCGCCTTAATTTCGTCCATCAGCATTTTTTTTGTATTGCGCTGAAAAACCGCGCAATTAAAAAAATAGGTAATCGCTTTGAATCTATCTATATGTGATAATTGAACAGGTTCAATGCGAAGTAATTCAAACCAATTTCTTGGGACATCATCATTATATTTGGATAAATAAAATCCTGATGCCGCTCTATCAATATCGAAAGCATATCGACGATAAAATCCCGAATTATCACCACTATTAAATAACACTCCCCAAATAAAAGCGCATGCATTTTCGTCATTAAAAAACCAAGAGAAATCAAACTCCGGTAATACATTCCTCTCCGTTACATCCATTGCTGAGAAAAGATATTCCTCATCTCGATAATCTCTTCTTTCGAGAAGATAATTTAACGTATCTTTAATTATTGTGAAGTTATTTACATCTAAACCGGGTGTATTCAGATGCTCAAGGTATCTACTTCCGAGCAAAACTCTAATAAAGAAAAGTGCCTTTATTCCATTTTTATTTTTTATTAAGTTGTTGATGTATGATTGAATGACCATCTAAAACTTGCCTTCTACGTCGTAGTGTATGTGCGTTTATTATGAATCTATTTTTATTTTTTTTATGTGACGTTGTAGGCATATCAGTACAAAAAAGATGAAAAAGGGAAGGTTATTTGTTGTAGGGATGTAGTGAAAAAAGGCGGTGATTTATCATTGAATGGATAAAAAGGAGCCTGTTATCGCGAGAAGTAACGTGAATTTTCGCTTGAAAAAAGGACTAACTTTTCAATTCTACTGACTAAGCCATTGTAGTGTTATTTTATGTATAGGGTATGCTTTTGTATTTAATTGACCTAAAAGTAACCATATCAAAACTAGGATTGTTTATTATTATATTATAACTATATTAACTATGATAATACTCAATTTATCACCTTATAATTATACACTACGTTTTTCATTATAGTAGCAAACACAATGCTTACGATTAATTGTCTACTAAGTATACACCGCTTACTCTTATTGTACAGTCTTTAAACCAATTACTCCGCTGGAATAATAACGTATTCAAATAGTGATTACTGAACCCTATTTTTACATTAAGCGGTAAATAGATGCTCGTATTTAATAAATAACACAAATCATATCAACAACGGGTAATTAGAGTTCTACTGACAGTAATCACCTTTACATACGGCTTCCTCATTATCTGAAAATACTGATTAAGGAGCACCGTAAAATACTAATCTTGTTAAGCGACTGACTCGTTATCATTATCGGCCCTTACTTTTCATTAGCGATTAGGACTGATACCCATTAAAAATTAAAAATAACTCTCTTGCCTGATGATACGAACCTTTATTCGATCACAGGCAAATAAAATGACAAATCGAGCACTACACTTAAATCAAGTTGTTCTCTCAACCACGTTTGAACATGACTGTTTAACGCTCACTCGAGACCACTCACTGCGTGAGCTGGTGTCTCTACTCATGGGTAATATTAAACACCTTTCAAAACATCTAACTCATAAATTAGATTTATATAAAGGCATTCCTTTGTCGCCTGAAAACCCACGCTTAAAACTCACCTCGGCATCCCCCAAAGGTGAGCTCTTTTTAGAAACGCTCAAGTTCACCCGTTACATTCAATCAATGAAAATATCGCAAATACAGTGCTTGCATCCCACTCTTGTGCTCTTGGTCTCTCTTGTTAACAAATACCGTCTGAGTGAGATACTGATAGACAAAGATAAATACTGGCTGGCTGATACCCCTGAACACGTTCAGTGGATTAACGAGGCCTTTCATGAGTTCCAAAGCACGTTAAAGAGCCCTGACTACAAAAAGCAAGTCCGAATCTTCGAGCAAGGCGCTCAGAAGAACTACCGACGAGCTCAGCAATACATTGACTCGTTGTATCAACGTTACTCCAAACTGCTAGTTGTGCGTGTAGACCTGTCTTACAAAAGTGGTATTTGCCATAGAGTTAAAGCTCATCACCTTCGTCAGCATCGCCAAGCCCTGTACAAAGCCATTAATAGCGACCCACTCTTTTCACACTGTGTCGGGTATATCTTTAAATTGGAATTCGGTATGGAAAAAGGCTTCCACTACCACGCTTTGTTTTTCTTTAACGGTCAAAAAGTGAGGCAGGACATCACGCTGGGTAAACTCATTGGTGAACTCTGGCAAGAACGTATTACAGAGTGGGCGGGTTTGTACTTTAACTGCAATTACCAAAAAGAAAAGTATCGTGAACTGGGGATTGGTTTACTAAAACGTACTGATGCGGAGAGTAAGAAAGGGTTACTCAATGCGGTAAGGTATTTATGTAAAGCCGATGCATGGGTCCGTCTGGCTGTGCCTGAACTTAAACGCACCTTTTGGCGAGGCGAAATCAAACCGAGAAAACGCCAGTAGTTAGCAACCAAATTATTTTTTACACATCCGGTTAATGATGTGGAGTGATATCCACATCCCATTTTTCGATATCGCTCCTGCTTTTTATCCACATTAAAAACAGGAGTTTTACCATGAGCACGCAAACTGAAAATATTGCATTACTTGATGACCAATTTATCGACATGAAATTTATCACCGCACTAACGGGGTTAACGGATAAGTGGTTCTACAAATTAATCCAAGAGGGTGAGTTCCCCAAACCCATCAAGTTTGGTCGCATGTCGCGCTGGTTAAAAAGTGAAGTCGTACAGTGGTTACAAGCACGCATTGATGAATCGAGAGGAGCCAACACAAATCTTGAATCCTAAGGCGCTAGAGCTAGTCGCCGTGCATTTTCCATAGCATACCCACCCAATTACCCACCAACTCAATTTCAACCACACCTGGTGCGATTGAATGCGCTCTAGGCAAAGCGACGCCCTAAACATACGAACCTGGCTCGATACGCATGCAGGCACAGCTCAGTGGTCTTCTAAGTTTCAAGGTGGGTTGCCGAGTGTGGATCCTGAATGTTGGGTACTCAGAACGTTTAGTTTAAATTTTACAGAAGGAGCACACCCATGCTTAAATTACATGAAGTCAAAATGTCGCTAGCCTTAACGCAGAACAATCGTTTCGCGGGAGCCACCCAAGAACCGAGTTATTCACGAGAAAACTATTACTGTGCTCACTGCGGTGAGCCCGTCACACTGCACAAGACGCCAACGGAGTCATGGTTTACCCATTCAGATCCTCAGAGCGCAGAGCACTGTCCGCGGGTCATCAGTAAGATCAAGAGCTTAGAAGACAAGGCACGACTGAGCACACAGGTTCGATCAGTTTCACCAATATTAAAGGTCACGGATTGGTTTTGCGTGCAGTGTCGTGAGTATTTTACAAACAATCAAAAATGTTGCCCGAAGTGCCATGAGGGGATTTGGTGTATTCCAGCGGAGAATGTAACAGAGGAACATCAGCCTAAAACAGAAAAATCGTTTCCATTATGACCTTTTAATGCTCATGGTGTTAGGTTAATCAATCACGCTTTCGCTAAATGTGACCACGGTACTGCCACCAAAATTAAGTGAACTATATCTAGCGTATTGTAAAACCTGACCTTAAAGGGGGGGAGCCCTCAGAAACACAGTGGCATAAAGTATGTGACACCTCAACAGAGATACTGCGGCAAGGATAATGAAATTCTCCGACAGCGTATGCAAGTCTATCGTCGCGCTCAATTGAACCATCCAGGCAGATGGAGTCGGCAGACAAGAGACTGGAGTTATATCGATGAAGTGTACTTGAACCCTGAAAAGTGTGCAGCGTAACCATTAACGTTGCCAAATTGTAAAAAAGACGACAACTTGCTTGAAAAACAGCGTTATTGGGTGATCTCCATTCATGAAAATACGCAGAATACCAGTTCTACCATGCTAGGTACCAGTTCGTACTATGCTGAAGAAGCTCGTTCATAGTTTCTCACAGATAGCAACATTAAGACGAACAAACTCATCCCACGAAAGAACATCAGCTAGTTTCGCTCGGTAATACTCTTCAACCCGGCAAACCAGCGGACGGGTTGTATAGATTGCGCACAGATGGGTCCCTTCAACGAAATGGTGGCAAACTCCATCCCCGCGATCAAGGAATGCAGTTTCAGTGCTAGCGCTCACCCTGCGGCAACACTTGCCGCAGGCATTGCACGGAAAAGGAGTGAGTAGTGGCTCACTCATGCAACATCACTCAATTGTAATAATAAACGCTGCGCTTCAAGTTGTGCGTCACCTATGGACTGGTCTTGACTGCTAGCGATACGAGAAACTTATCCACATTCTCAGAAGGTCTGTCTCATTCTGGATGGGAGCCTCACCACACTCACTCGCAAAGCGACGAATGGAGTTTTTACCCATTAAGGTATTGAGTCTGTCCTTAAATCCCTTCTGGGGTAGGTTTTTAGAGCGTGTTTATCTTTGTAGTGCATATTTCAATCGACTCACATTGGGAGCCACATGATTGAAAATGCTAAAGCAACAACACTTTCATAATTTCGGGCTAATTTGTCATACCGAGTCGCCACCGCTCGATATTTCTTTATTTTTAGGAAGGCATTTTCAACTAAATGACGATATCGATATAAGCACCAATCAATATCTTTATTCCCTTGTTTACTATTCCCTTTTCTTGGGATGACATGCTGACCCCGACGGCTTTTTATCAACTGTCGTAAGGCTTCACAGTCATAGCCTTTATCTGCAATAACAACTTCGGCTTCCGGTGAAGAGGTAACCAATGTTTCTGCATAACTCACATCATGGGCTTGCCCACCTGACAATTCAAAATGAACCGGAAGACCACTGCTATCTACCGCTAAATGTATTTTAGTTGAGTTGCCGCCTCGACTTTTGCCTATAGCCTGCTTTGAAGCATCTTTAACGTTGGCTCCATCTTGATGCGTTTTCACGATACTGGCATCAATAAATAGCCACTGAGGATCATTGAAGCGAGATAGAAATTGGAAAATTTCCATCATCACGCCTTTCTTTGACCAAAGGTTAAAACGTCTAAATACCGTATTCCATTCACCAAATTGACGAGGTAAATCGCGCCATGGAATGCCTGTTCTTATTCGGAATAAAATACCTTCAAGGGTCATTCTATGTTCTGGTTTGTTATAAATACGTCCGGTTAGGTGCATGATTTTTGATAGTAACTTCCAGCTATCATCTGTTAACATAAGTCTCGGCATTTGGGGGTGTTTTTTTGATTTTTGGCGAAACCATTATAACAGCCCCATTTGCTGTCTGCTTTTTATACCGAAAAGATCAACACGCTCTAGTCTGATTTATAGATAATTTGCTTAAAAACTATCTTTCTCAAGTTTATTTAGATATAATACCCCAAAATTATTAGAGTTAATTAAGAATAATCAGTGAACTGGTAGCTGTAAGCCCGGGGCGGTAGCGTACAAAAATTATGTGATAACTACTTCAGTGTCTGTTTTCTATGATTAAAATTCGATTCATTATTCCAAAATGAAAATATTAGTTACTGGTGGGGCAAGCTTTATTGGTTCAGCAGTTATTCGCTTTCGCTGAATTACTAATAACATCAATGACACCTTTATTAATGTTGATAAATT